>JALHUG010000233.1 GCA_022866185.1 Dehalococcoidia bacterium | reverse complement strand
GATAGACACGAGATGTACTCACGACAACACAACCCTCCCGCACTTCGCTGGGGCCCCGCCGGGTTCCCGTTGATCCGGTGCCGTGCCATAGATGACAACCCCGCACACGTAGCAGGAGGCGTCGCCGTCGAGGTCACGGATGAGGAACCCGAGGCGGCACCGGGGACAGCGCTGCCACTTTTCCGCCCGAGAGCTCGCCGCTGGGGCTGGTGGCGAGGCCAGCGACGAGCCACATTCGGGCGGCCGTTGGAGGGCAGGGTTAGTCATGGCACGGCCCCCATTAGTCGTGCCAGGGGAAGCCGGAACCCCCGAGTCGGGCAACTCCCGTCAGCCTGTTGCACGGCACGACACGTTTTTCCTTGTTCCCGCAGCCAGACCGTTGGGGCCATCACCACAAATGCACCTATCACGAAGGCCCAATAGTCGGCGTCGGTTATGCTCAGGCCACTCGGCCGGTAAAGACCTCTAGCGCCCGGATCATGTTCCGTCTCGATATAGAGCGAGCCGAATTGCGGTGCTCTGTCTTGTCGTTTGACCTCGACGCGCTTGACTCCGAAGAGGAGTTCCTTCACCAATGCCTCACCCTTTTGACCATGTGGCAGGTCAATGTCGAAGGAGCCGCCGGTTTCACGTAAGCTCATCGCCCCAAGCCTCCCAGCCTTCGCGGTGGCGACGAGCGAACAGTTCTAGGCGCGGTCCGGGACTGGCCCGCTCAACGAGGTGATAGAACTCATCGGGCTTCTGACTGTGCTCCTGACGATCGGCCATGAACCAAGTTGATAGGGCCTCTCTTGTCGCCAGTGGCAGGTTGCCCCGGACACAGAAGAGGACGTGCTCGCTGGCTCCACGGAACCAGTTGCCAACGCCCACCTGGGGCTTGACCCAGGTGAGGACACATTTCGGCTCAAAACCCCAGGCACGCGCGATCCTCGCGGCGATGCCCTCGGCGAGAAAGCTACTTGGGGTCCACAGATACAGGTGGCCAGCCTCCTCTGGGGCGAGGTCTTTGACAGGGCGGTCAGCCACCTCTAGGGCGGCAATGGCCTCTATGGAGAGGCTGGGATAGTGATCCGCAGCCGCGCCCCGACTGCCGGTGTTGTCAAACGGCCAGGGAGGATCGGCGACGAGAGTGAGGAACTGGCCATCGACGAGGGGTAGGTTCCCCAGTCGCTCGCGGGTCGCATCGGTCGTAGCTTTCCTACTCGCCATGCGCAGGTCGAGTTCGCCCCGGTGAACCTTGTCGAAAAGCTCCGGTGCCCCATGGCGCAACTTATTCGCCGTGTCATATTGCCGGCGAGTGATCCGCGCTTCCCTGATGGCCTCAGCACGAGTCACACCTTCGTGCCTGTCAGTTGCCGCACGCCGTTGTGCGGCAACTCCGCTCTTCGGCCCTGGTTTCTCCTTGTGTTCATCTGCGTCGAGCACACTCATCGCCGCCCGCTGGCCATCAGTGAGGTGCCGGCGCAGATAGGCTGCCTTGAGCATGTACCGTTCAGGACTCAAGTTGCCCAGCACGGCGTCCACCACAGGGACAGTCGGAAGAGTGAGTTCTAGCGCGGCCTTCAACCGATGCCGCCCATCGAGAACCGTGCCATCCGCCAATATCTCCAGGGGCACCTTGATGCCCCGGAAGGCCACGTCCCGGTAGAACTCAGCCCATTCGTCGGGCCGCATGTCGGGAATGAGGGAGGCAGCGGGGTGAGAGTGGAGTGAACTCGGCGCGACTAGATGCGTCCTCATATCGAGTGCTGCCCCGTGTCCGACCAGTCGTATGCCTTCGTCCGCTTCGGGCGCGGCGCCTCATTCGCGCACTCCGGGCAGACGGTGAGGATGTCCTTCACCCGCGCCCCGGCCGGGACCCAGCCTATGCGGACGCCGGTGGCGGCGTCGGTAACGTGGAAGCATTCGTAGGAGAGAACCTGGGGGGCTCGGGGGCCGTGGGATGTGGCTTCGGCGTTTAAGCCTCTATGCCCCTTCTCTGAAAGGATGGTCGTCATAGTCAACCTTTCAAGGAGTCCTGGTGGCCCCGGCCCTTCTCGGCAGGCATCCCTGCCTCGGGGCCACCGACTCACAGGGCCTATTGTAAGGCTACGGTTTACATTGTCAATAGGGGCAGGCGCGAATTTCCAATTGGGCAATAAAGTCGGCCGTTAGTTGGTAAAGGGAAAATGACTAGGTGACCCCCTTGACTTCTGTTCGGGGACGGCTTACAATCACCGCTGCAATGGGAGAACTGGGCACCCTAATCAGGACGCGCCGAAGGGAACTCGCTCTCAGTCTACGGGCCGTGGCGGACGATGCTCATATCAGCTTCGTCACGGTTCGGGACATCGAGCGTGGCGACATCGGTCGCCCTACGCCAGAGACCTTACAGGGCCTAGCGCACGCTTTGGGTATCCCCTACCGCGATCTCGCCCTCGCAGCCTACGGTGCCAACGGCAATACCCCGCCGGAAGGTACAACCGCATGTCCGCCCGCGGATGGGCGGAAAGCAAGGAAGCATACCGCCTCCACCTCATAACGTCCGGCTGCGCCGTCACCACCTCCCGCCGGTACTCCATCACGCTCAACCTCTTCGAACGCTGGTGCGAGGGTCAGCACACCACGGCCTCAAAGGCCAACTGCCTCCAGGTACACCGTTGGATCGCCAGCCGCTTCCAGGACTGGACGCCGGCGCCGTTGCAGATCAGGTGGTAGCCGCGGATCGGGGGGTTCCCCAGGCTCTCCAGTCATACCGTCGGCCTCACGCCCAAGTAGTGGGCCAGCGCATTGCTGGCATCCTGGGGCTTGTTCTCGGCAAGGGCCTTGTGGGCGGCCCGCAGGATACGCAGCACGTACAACTCAGCCTTGTCTGCCTCGCTCATGGTGTCCTCCTGGGGAAGCAAGAGTTCTCGTACAAAACTATCCCTGTCCACGAAGACGCCGACATAGTTGTCGCCCCCTGCCCACTGCTCGGCCACAACCTGATGGGGCTGCCAGCCGCCATAGGGCAGGCCAGGGAAATCAATGTCGGGGTTCTCATCCCATAGGGCATTCCATAGAAGACAGTCGGTGAAGGTCTTGGGGTTGCCCTGCTTGTTGACCCAGGCGTTGTAGGACGTGTAGATGCAGGGGCGCTTGCCGAGCCGTGCCGTCTCATCGATGGCCTCTCGAATGATCCCGTTGGGAATGCCGTCGAGTTCTACATCTATCGGCACCAGGGCCAGCGCCCCCCAGATGTCATCGGGCACACCCGCTCGCCCTCGCTCGACATGCCAGACGCCGTTGTGTGAGTTGGTGACACTGATGTACCCAACGGGAATGAGACCCGCGTTGATGGCGTTCCGCAGGTTGATCACGCGGTTGCCTGGCTGGTCGCTACCTGCCCAGAGACACTGAGCGAACACCCGAACGCCAGCATTCTTGAGGTCACGGGCCTCCGATGGTGAGAGAGCATCATAGGATGCATCTACGCCGGGGATAATCATCACCCTACTCCTTGTGCCGCGTCGGGTCTGTCAGCACCCAGAACGTCCCCGCTGGCGCTGGGGGCATGGGTTCGCCCTTCACACAGGTTGCCTGCCTGTGGGTATGGCTGTTCCTCCACTGACCCGATGCTGGGCATTTCTGCCCTGGCTTCAGGCGGCGGCCCCGCCATCGTGCCCATAGTTCCTTGAGGTTCACAATGCGCCTCCTTTCCATGAGACGGTCGAAACCTACTGGACTTAGTCGGTTGCTGGCGCTCAGGTCGGTACTCCAATGCGGCGGGCACCATCCTAGAACCCGAGTTTGTTCGCCAGGTGTGGCACTGCCCACGCCACAACTCCCAGGATTACCCCGCCAAGGCCGAAGTAGGCCACGACGGGCAGGTTCAACGCCCTGAGCACTTCCGTCAATGTGTCCCCTGGTGTCCGGTTGTGAATGGCCATGCCCTCGGCCACCCCGAAGTAAACGATGCCGCCCAGGATGTAGAGGCCGAAGACCAGCCAGACGATGTCATGGCGACTCATGCTACCCTCCATGCAGCCGCTGGACGGCCTCTAAGAGAACCAAGGCCCCCGTGGCCAGACCTAAGGCGATGGTTAGTCCCCTCTGAAACCCTGTCCCGAGAAACTTCATACCGGCGGCCCGCTCCTTGCCGGCCTCGTGTTCCCTTAGATGAATGTTCAGAAGAGCGGCCGTGCTCGCCGTCGTGCCGTTTGAGATCCTGAGATGGATCTCGCAAGCGGCGACGCCCTGCCTGATACGCTGGGTGTCCAGGAACAGGCATTCCCACCTTTCCTTCGAGGTGTATGCCCGGAACCTCTGTAGGGCCTCAAAGGTCGATTCATCCTGGACAGTCGGTTCAGGCATCGCCCGTCACCCCCTTCTTCGTGCCCACCACGGGCCTTGCGGCACGGTCGCCACCAGTGCCGGCGGCCTGCCGGGCCTGTAGATCTCCCAGACATCGATTCCCATTCTTCTAAGGGCGCGGCGATGTACGCCCACGAGTCGCGGCACCCCCTCCGTCCTCCGGTAATGAGGATGCCGGGCCAATCGCATGAGTCTGGCAGGCACTGGAAGCCGTACAGGTTGATCCCTAGAGTCCATCGGCCGTCACCTCCTTACCCTACGACTGCTCCGCGCCGCCGCTGGCCCCCTAGGCTCGGCGTGATGATGACCAGCAACCCCCGCTCCAGGTCAAACGTGACAGCTTGCGTCGCGTCTGCGATAAAGGCCCACCAGTTGTTTGAAGCCCAAGTCCAACTAGGCATAATCCGTACCGCCGATGTGAACGGTGGCCTGGGAAGCCACGACCGCGAACCCTCGGATGGTACTATCTGCCTTCATGTGGAAGGGTCGGGCAGCCATAAGCTCTAGGATATTGACCCCTAACCCGTCGCCAGGGATGCTGAGGGCCTTGCAGAGGATGTTGCCGTCACCTGCCGCGCCCCCACTGGGGACGTAGTAGAGCGTCACCACGACGGCAGTAGTAGTGTCGTTGACCACCAGGATGTAGTCGAGGACAGCCCCGCCTGCCCCAGCCGTGAGAAGCGTCGCAGCGCCACCGCCGACGACTGGAAGTTGAGTGGGGTCAACCGCGATGGGTGTGAAGATGGTTGGTGATGCCATGTTCCTCTCCTACTTCAGCGGTACGGCCATTATCTGGCAGGAAATCGTCTTGCCGTTATTCCCGCCTGCCCGCAGCGACACTCCTGAGCCTGCCGGGATGTAGATTGGGCGGCGGAGTTGTAGGTAGCCGCCCGCTAGTCCGTAGCCCAGGCCGGGGTGGCAGAACTTCACTTCCTCGATGCCAATTGCAGAGGCCGCCTCGCCGATGCCCATCTCGGCTAGGAAGGCATTGTTTAACCAATCGGCAGGCGTGATAGGTAGCGCCCTCAAACCCACCAGTAGGAGGGGGCTGGTCTGGTTGGCTACCGTGATGACCGTCGCCCAGTTGCCAAAGGCGGCAGCCCCGCAAGTGACGGTCGTTTGCGAGAGCGGCGTCGGCAGTATCATAAAGTCGGCCTCCGCCTGGCTCGGCCCAAGCCCCGTCCTACCTCGCATGTACGCATCGGGCCGGTGCAGCCGGTGTGGCCTCTGGTAGAACGGGACGGGGACACCGAACAGCGAGATGAAGATAAAGCACTGGCCGTGGGCACCATCGCTCATCTGCGTGGCCCTTGCCCTAATCCGGGTAGTGGCTGGAACCAGCAGCGGGGGCATGAGGAACGTCCTGTTGTAGCCCACATACGACCCAGCGGCGGCTGGGGTGAAGAACCAGAACGAGTCGCCGAACGTGGCAAATGGTATCTCAGCCCCAGCCAGGCCGGTAGCCACCTGGAGTTGCCCGTGCTCCACGATGTTCGCGTCTCCGTAGCCCATTATCTTCGCGTAGGCACCGAGCACCATCCAGTCGCCGCTGACCGACGAAATCAGGGTAGTGTAGGCGCTCCAAACGTTTGAGAACCCAGGTCCGATAGCGACATCCGTCGTAAACCTGGGATAGATGACCTGCGCCATGCCCGCGTTGTCGGCGCCTCGCGCTGATGCGTAGTGATTGTCACTCATGGGATTGTCTCCATGTAGGCCGCGTCCTTGATGGTGGCGAGGCGGGCGGTCATGGCTGCTCCTACGCGCTTAGGGGGCGCTTCACCCGTAGGGTCGCTGTCGCATCCTTGGGTGTTCCCACAATCGTGCCCCAGTTGCCCCGTATCAACCTATTGGCTGGGATGCTGGCGTTCGTCATGCTGTCCTGTAGGTTCGACTTCTCTGAGGATAGCGTGTAGGTAGCAATGGTCGTCCAACTCGCTACGGTGTCCAGGTCATTCGTGTCGCCGTATTCAATCGTGACGGGGAGTCCGCTTGCGCCGGGTGCCGTCTCAGCGTCCACCAGCAAGCGGAAGGCCGTCTCCGGGTTCGGGCCTGAATGGTAGATGTTCCCCTGCTGGTCGCCGGCCACGATGACAGCGGCGGGCGCGGCATCCGGCGTGAACACGTAGTCCACGATGGAGTAGGGAGTCAGGCCCCCAGGCGGCCAGGATGGAAGGCTCTCGGCAGGGTCAACCCCATCCAGGCCGGGCGGTCCCATCGGGCCAACGACGGACGCCCCCGGCGGTCCAGGGATGGGAAGCGCGTCTAACCCGTCCTCACCGTCGAAGCCGGGTATAGTCGGGCCAGCGGCCCCCGGGGCTCCTGGTGCTCCTGGAATCGTCCAGCTATCAAGGCCATCCATGCCATCGAATCCCGGCGGCCCTATGATGGAGGCTCCGTCAGCTCCCGTGGGGCCTGTCGGCCCTGTCGCCCCGGCGCTCCCGCCGCCTTGAACGGTTACGCGGGTTACTTCAATGTCCCCGGCTCGCGTAGCCCGCTCCTGCCGTTTCTGGCGCCGATCCATGCGCTTGGCGAACGGCCCCAAGCCCTCACGGTGCTCTTGAACAAGCGGCTTTCTTGGCACAGGAATCCCCCTAGACGACGGCCAGCGTTCCCTCGCCTTCGATGGTCAGCGCGGTGGTTGTAGCCGAACCCCCAACGAGGTAGTCAGCAGCGTCCATCCGCAGGTAGCCGTACCAGTCATAGGCCGAATTGGCTAGGACGGATTGAGCGATGCCAATAACCTCTGTGCCGGCGGCATTCCCGCCAGTGGCACCGAGCCACAGGCTGAACGTCGCCGCGGCGGCCGTCTTGTTCACGATCCTGATGTGCCGTAGGAGCATGTAGATGTCCTGGGCGACGATGCCCACCCCGGCGGCGGCCTGTACCGGCCCCTTCAGGATGTTCGTCGTCAGGGTGGTGGTCAGAGCCGTCGGGCCGAACCTGAAAAACTTGTCTGCCATGTCAGTGTCTCCTTCCTACGCGTACTCCACCTGGACCGCCACGTCGCGCTCGCCCGTCGCTTCATCCGGCTGTAGGGATAGCAGGCGCACCTTGCGGCTCACGCCACCGAAGCGGACATTGGGCAGGACGGCGGTGAAGCTATCACCGGGTTCAAGGTCCCAGGGGGCGCTCGGGGCCAGGGTGAGCGTCAACTCCTCAGCGGCGTTGGCTGGCGCCTCTAGCGCCTTCTGGGCTGCGGCGGCCAGCACAGCCTCGTCGGTGTCCAGGGGCAGGTTGACTACCACATCCCGCGCCAGCGTCATGCCCGCGGCCACGTTCCGCATCTGGACCTCGGAGGCGCCGCCGATGACCGTAGCCTTGCCCGAGACCGACGCCGGCCGGCCCATCGTGGCCGCCGCCGCCGCCCGGTCGCTCACGGCCTCACCGCCGCCTATGGCGATGGCGGAACGGGCCACGCCCTGGCTGGTCTCCTTGTAGCTGGATGTGGTGAAGTGCTTGCCCTCATAAAGGAGGATCTCGCGGCTCCGGTCCTGGCCCCGTCTTCGGCCCCAGCGCAGGGCGATCTCTATCTTCTGGCGGCTGATGATCTCCTCCAGCCACCATTCGTCACCCGTCTTGTCAGCGAGGTCATTCAGGGCATCGCCGAGTTGGGCGCTGCCGGCGTCGAAGTCGCCGCGAACCGGACTGCCGGGCTCGCTCAGTTTGCTGGGCCAAACGCCGGTAGGGTTCTGGGTGTTGGCGAGCCGTAGGAGCTGCATCGCTATCGCGCCGGCGGCCTCGCTGCTAAAAGAACAGTCCTGGGGCAGCGCACGCTCAAAGAGGACCTGGGCGTAGGCCGGGCCCGTGATCTCTACGGTGCCGTCGTCCTTGTGCTCCACGTCATCAATGCGGCCCACAAAGGGCGGGCAGCCCGCTTTCGTCGACCGGATGGCCACCACCAGGCCCTTGCGGACGGTGTCACGGTTGGCCTGGGGGTCATCGCGGCTGATGGCGAAGCTGAAGGAGCCTACCCCCTTGTCGGCGGGGGTGTGGACCAGCAGGCGGTTGATGTCGTGGGCTGTCCTGTACTCGGCCAGCATCGGGAAGGGCGGGAAGTCGGCACGGCTGCTGACGATGGCGGCGCCGCCCTGGCCGTCCTAATACTCGATGTGGAGCAACGGGGCTTTGATGGAGTTGCCGTCATAATTCCAAAAGCTGCGGAAGGCGCCCGCGTCGGAGCTGGCATCTTCGTGAAAGAGGCTGAGGGCATTGCCATCTGCCCAGCCGATCCGGTTCACTACCTCCTGGATGACGCGGCTTATGTCGGGACTTCTGACTGGCGCATTAGGGACAACCGTCGGGATGGAATCCCACCGGGCAATGGCGGTTGTGCGCGTCCGGCCTATGAAGTCAGCGTAGCTCACGACCTGCGTAGGGTTGTCGGCGGCCTCTGCCCTGATGGTGCTTCTGACCGTCGTGGCGCTCAGGGGATCGTAGCCGATGTAGTCAAGGTAGGCGTGGACAATCTTCGCCCCACGCGGCACGCGGATTGCAAGAAAGCGCTGCCAACCATTACTTTGAATGCCAAAGCCGATATCTCCGATGTAAGACAGAGCAATGGCGGAATCCCAGGTGCCGGTCGAGTCACCGAGGCCATCATCGGCTCCCGCCGCTACCCTCACTCGCACGACCCGGATCATCCGAAGGCTCCGCGCCAGGCGGTCGTGATGAGAACCGTGCCGATGCCCTGGCCAGCCACATAGCGGAGGTTGTTGACCCCGGCGAGCAAGGTGAACCAGTCGACCTCATCACTGAAGACACAGGCCCACGGCACATCGATGGTGGGGTCGTTTGCCGACGCCGGGATGAGCTTGACGGTCTTGTTGTAGGGGTCGATCTCCAGGATGTCGCTCAGCGCAAGGATGGGCCGCTGGAAGGTGATGCTCTGGCCCGTATCGTCGTTGGAGAGGACATCCTGTGTGAAGGCGTAGATCGTCTCCTGGGTGCCCCGCACGATGAGCGGCGTGCGCGGCGTTGCGTTGTCGAAGGTCAGTTCGATGTTGTCAACCGAGACCTCTGCCCCGCTTCCCGTGGGCACGTCGGTGTTGGGGGCGCTTTCCGGCACTCCCGAAACGGCGAAGACGGCACTCTGCTGAATCTCCTCCTCGCCCGCTCGGCCGTAGACGGTCAGGCGGATGTGGTCGACGGAGAACACCCGCGCTGGCCCGCCTGTGAACATAAACTGCACCCAGATGCCGAAGGTAGCAGCGTTCACCTCGGCTGGCGTCCAAGTCGTGTTCCAGAGCTTCGTGGGGCCGCCCAGGGTATAGTACGCATCCGCTAGGCCGGGGGCATCCGTGATGATGCAACTGGGCCAATCTTGTATTGGCACACTGACTCCGGCCTTAAATAAACCCGCTGCTATGACCCGAACTGCCCCGGTGTCCCCATCCGCCTTACACTCGACCTCAGCTTTGATGCCCTCGATAGTTGTGCCGCCCGGTACGGCGAAGCCGAAGCCGGTCGCCTTCAGCCCCGATGTCTTCCATTTCCCTGCCGCGACGCTGTGCGTCGCATAGACATTGTCCGAGGCGGCAGCCTCGCTGGGAGTCTGCCACTCGACAGCGGTGTCGTCGCCGATCATCGGGTAGTCAACAATCACGGAAGGGTTATTCGGTCCCCAAGGGCCTGCCCCAGTAGCGAGAAGGAGCTTCCCGCGTGTGTAGAGCTTGGCTGGGGTCGTTATCAGGTTTACGATGCCCTGTGTGTTGAGGGTACGGCGGAGCCGCGCCCAGTACTTGCCCTTCACGGCACTTATGTAGCCAATGGCGAGGACCGTCTCTATCCGGCTCCCCACGTAGTCCGGTGCCGTGGGCACCGAGGCCATTGGGATCGTGATCGGGTCTATGAGGGAATCGCCGACCAGATTCGTCGCGTCGGCCGCCAAGAGCATCTGAATGTCGCCGTCCGGGGTTCCGAGCTGCTGCAAGCGAAAGACGAGGGCGCGAATCTGATTGTCGTTGTCGATCTCGAATTGCTGGCTGGTCCAGCCCGAGGCCATGAGCATGATGGCCGACTCATCGTCCTCGCTGTACAGGCCCGTGAGGACGATGGGGTTCGCCCGGTATCTGAGGCGCGAGAGGACGCGGGCGGGCGTTATCGTCTGGTTCACGCCGTCATTGGCGGAATGGTAGCGCGCCAGCAAGGACTCAAAGCCCTCGAAGTCCCTGCTGAGGACTTCCAGCGTCAGGATGTCTTCCACGGTTATGTCGTGCTCGATGGCTCCGGCCGCCGCCTTGATGCCACAGGGGATGTAGAGCTCCAGGCCGTTGAATTGAAGGGCATCCGCAGACGGCGCGATGTCCCGGAAGGCGGGCATGGCCCCATCAAGGAAGCTCAGGGTGGGCGATAGGAGATGATCCTTCGTCTCCCGTCGCACCCACTGGCCGGGCCGGTATGTCCCGATGGCCGTAAGGGGGCCGGCGTAGGCGTGCTTCAGGTTAGTGCTCAGGGCCAGGTCGATGACGGGCTTGCGGTCCACGCCCGAGCCGTTGGGCTCGGTGGCCGCCGTGTAGTCGGAGAGCAGGTAGATGTCGTGCTCTCGCCGGTAGCCGGTAGCGCCGATGGCGTGTATGGCAGCCGTCGTACCCCGGGAGCCCCGGAGAATCTGCTGGTACTGCTGGGCGGTGCGGGCGCCGTAGTAGATGGTCTCGGTGCCGATCATCACGAAGCCCTGCTCCGGCTCCAGGGCAAGCCCGTTCTCTTCTGCGACGGCAAAGCTCTCCCCGTTCGCCGGGCTCACGGCGGGCATGGCGGCGGCGAGTGTGAATGAGAACTTAGGCGGCCAGCTCGCGCTTGCCCACACCTTGCAGGTGGCGGTCGCTACACCGTCCAGGTCGCGCCGGACCTCAGCGCCGTCTATGAGGACACGCAGGTCGTCGCCGTCAGCCTGTAGGCGGCTGGCCCCCGCCTCTGTCGCCGTGTCCAGCGAATCGTCAGCCACGTCGATCGGGTAGGGCAAGCCATCCGTGGACATCATCTCCTGCTCGGTGCGCGAGGCGATGCTCACGGGCCAGCGGCGCAGGTAGTCAACGGTGTGGGCCTTGGCGACGGTGGGCTTGAGCTGGATCACGGGGTAGGCGCGGGCGGTCCCGGCGTTCGTGACCTGCCAGGTCTTCGGGCTGGTAGTGGCCGTCTGCACGTCGGGAGCGGGCGCGCTGTCCTGTTCCCAGATGGGGCGGGCGACGTAGAGACGGACGATAAAACGATCATAGCTGTCTTGGCGGCTGCTGACGCCGACGATGCGGACGGTAAGCCGATAGGTGATAGGCGTGCTATCGGTGGCGGTCAGAATCACATCACCCTTGAGCGGGTCGAACAGTTTTTTGAAAGCGTCTAGGCCGACCTGCGTGAACGTGAGCAGCCTCACCTGAAGGGGCAGGATGATGCTCTGGGGCTGAGAGCGGGGCGATGTGGGGAAGGAATAGTCCCCCGGTATCTCAACCTCCACGGGCTCCCGGGTGACGGGCGACAACACATCATGCTCCCGTAGGAACTTCGATTCATAGGTGGCGCTGTTGATGTCGGTGCCGTCAAAGGTATCGGGTGTCAGGGCAAAGGCGGTCATTAGAACCCCCTGATATAGTATAATGATGCGGCAGCGCCGCTTGGGGCGGCCTGCCGCATGGCACCAGGAGGCGAATCCCGATGCTCCCCAAGTCTACACAAGTTCCCCTGTCCCCGGAAGTGATTGCCCGCAGGCGTCTTCTCAATCGGGAGGCCAATGCTCGTTATTGGGAACGCCGCCGACTTCAAGAAGGACGAGGCCCCCGCCTGCCTGTACTGGACCTGCCGAGCGAGGACTGGCGGCCCGTGGTTGGATGGGAAGGCTGGTATGAGGTGTCCAGCCGCGGATGGGTACGCCGGACCAAGGGTGGACAAGGGACATGGAGGCACCGACGTTTGAAAGCATGGATTTCCAACCGTGGCTATCTCACAGTGGATTTGTGGCGGGATGGTCACGGTCGATGCTTCAGTGTTCATCGCCTCATCGCGGAAGCGTTCCTCTGCCCAAGACGAGGTGAGTCCTGGGTCAATCATCTTGATGGGGACAAAGGGAACGCTGCACTGGCTAATCTTGAATGGACGACTCCAGCGAGGAATAGCCGTCATGCAATCATGGCGGGATTGACGCCTTTGCCACCAGGGTGTCCTTCTGATAGGCAGGCTAGAGGACAGCGGATCGCTCAAGCGAAGCTGACTGAAGACGATGTGCGAAGAATCAGGGCGCTGAAAGGGCAACTGAGCCAACGGGAATTGGGCCGACAGTTCGGCGTCTCCAATACCGTTGTCCGACGAATCCATAAGAGGCAAGGCTGGAAGCACGTCAGTTAGATGATTCATCACAATCCGCGTAGTATCCTGCCCTGCTCACGCAGGAAGTCACTGTGGTCACGGACGTTGGGTAACACAACCTGATAGCGCCCGTAGTTGTAATAGTTGCCGCCGCTTGAGCCTTCGCCGCGTCCATGCTGTGCAGCCTCCGCCGCCGTCAGTACGGCCTCGCCCCGGTGGAGCGTATAGACGCCCGTGGACGGCACGAAGGAAGTGCCCATCTGGTAGCCGGAGGGAGCCTGAATAGAATTGAACACGTCGATCACGTGCCTGCCCGCCGACACCATGTCATAATTCATGGTCATCACAGCGCCAGCCGAATCGCCCAGGCCCCGCGTGAAGAAGCCCAGATAGTCGGTGGCGCCCTTCGCCACATCTCCGAAGGTTTTAGTCTGGTCCTTGGCGGCAGTAGTAGCTGCGGTCTGCAATTCCACCTGCCCGATCAAGTCCTTAACCCGCCCACTCTCAATGCGGATGTTGTCAGTAATCTCCTTGACCATATCTTTGAGTTCGCGCTCAGTCGGAAGGGTCTGGTCGGCGAGCGTCGCCCGGTCCTGCATGATCTTGTGGTCAGCATTAAGAGCATCGAGTTGACGCTGGTAGCCGTCAATCTGGGCTTGGATAGCGTCCGCCTCAGCCCCGTGAAGGTCAGCCAAATGTGTTAGCTGTTCCTGTAGCACGTCAATGTTGAGTTGGAGTTGCGCCGTCTCTACGGTTCCTCTGCCGAGCAACTGGCCTATTGCGCCCTGAAGGGCATTCACAAGTTCGGTGCCAATGGCATAGGCGACCTCGCCAGCAGCTCGCTTCCCCTCGCCGAAACTCCTGTTGACCTCCTGCATCGCCAACTCGAAGTCGAGCGCCTGACGCCCCAGGCCGGTGTTACCGAGCTGAATGCCCAGATTGTTGAGTTCGCGCACGGAGTCGGCTGCTGGGCCGGACAAGCCAGCGAGTTGCAGGGTGAAGGTCGCCATGTCCACCATGACGGCGTAGATGGCGTCCTTTAGGGCCTGTTTGGCCGTGACCTCGTTGACGTAGCCCTGGATCAGGGCAGCTTGGGCTGGCAGCAGTCCCAGGTTCAGGGCAGCGGTCAGGGTGAGCGTGCCCTCATTCGCCATCTTGGCTGCGGCCCAGAAGGCAACCGTGGCGGCCGTGACACCCTTCTCCCCCATCGCCTGGGCAAGTTTGATGAGTTCAACATTGGCGCGGTTGGTGGCTTCTGCCGCCGCCTGCTCGGCAGTGAAGCGCTCACGGGCCAGTTCGATGGCGGCCTGTTGCACGGGGTTGAGGCCGAGTTCGATGGCCTCCTTGTAGGAGATCACGCCGTCCTGGATGAAGTTCTCTAGTGCGGTACCTGTGTCCTTCAACTCGCCCGAGAGGATGCCCGCCAGCACCGCGAAGTCGAAAGCCGCCTTGGAGACGCCAGCATCCCCCAGGCTGAGGGCGAGTTTCGAGAGTTCGACCTGCGCCCGCCATGCCTTCTCGGCTACCTCGTCGGCGAGGGTCTTGGCTGTCGCCTCCATCTCGAAGCGGGCGGCGGCCCAGGCGGGGACGCCCTTTTTAGTGGCCTCGGCCAGTGAGAATATGCCATCAGCGAGAACGTCAACGACCTCTGCCACCTTCTCAGCGGCACCGCCAGCAGCGCCACCGAGGTCGCCAAGGTCAAGTCCGAGTTCGTCCACGCTGGGAATCGTCTCATCCGCCTGCTTCTTGAAGTTCTTGGCGGCCAGTTTCAGGCCCTCGACGCCCTCCACGATGGGCTTGACGGATGCCTGAAGTTCGAAGTTGACCCGGGCGGTGATCTCCGGGATGGTCGGTATCGCCCCGCCAGCACCGAAGAGTTTGCTAAGAAGGATGCCGCCAATACCGAGGGCTGCCCCCCGGACAGCATTGAGTCCGTCTATTACGCGGTTCAGGCCACCGATCAGAATGTTCAGATTGATAAGAATACCGTTGATTGCGGCTGCGAAGATTCCTGCGATGGCGTTCATGGCGGCTTGGACGGGGCCGGGCATGACGTTCCAGATGCGGCTCCAGTTCATCACTAGGACACCGATCGGCCCCGTTATGATGGCGATGAGAACCTTCCCCCAGTTGTCCTTGAGCCAGTTGAGAATAGCGGCGGGGGCCTTCTGCATAGCACCCCAGACGGCGTCCCAGTGGCGCACGAGGAGGGTGATGGCGGCGACCTCGGCGGCCACCGCGATGGGAATTCCCAAGAGGGCAGCATTCTCAGCGATGAAGGCAACGACCGCAGAAGCGGCAATAGCGAGGAAGCCAACTACAATAGCGGCCGAGAGGGCTGCGAAAATGGCAATCAAATCCTTCCTACCCAAGAGCCCAAAGAGATCACCAATAACCTTTGTGACAGGCTCGCAGGCACCGACCGCCTTCTGAAACCCGCTGATCAGGGTGCTGACGAACTCCCGCATCGTCGGCTGAATGCTGATGAAGCCTTCCATAAGTCTCGTTAGCGCTGGCATCAAAGCCATCCCGATCTGCATCTTGACCCCGGTGATGGCCTCTTGCATATCGCGCTGGGCATAAGTGAATTGTTTGATGGCCCCTACATTGGCCGCCGTCAGGGTGACGCCCAGTTTGTCCGCTTCGGCAGCCAGTTCTTTCAGGCCCTGACTGCCCTGGTTCAGCAACGGGATCATGTCCTTGCCCGAGCGCCCAAAGAGTTGCATGGCAAGACCGGTCTTCTCTAGGCCATTCGGCATCGTCTTAAATTGGTCGGCGACAGCAGGTAGGAGTTCGCTGAGGGGCCGGATACCGCCCGACGCATCAAGAGCCTGGATGCCGATATCGGCGAGGACTGCGGCAGTAGACTTGCCGCCAGTAATGACGCCCGTCTCCTCGTCGCTGACGCCTTTCAACTTCTTGGCGAAGATACCGATCGACTTGCTGGAGTCGGCGGCATCGAGGCCGACATGCTTAAACGCGAAGAGCAACTGAGAGGAGGCCTCAACCGTCAGTCCGGTCTCACGGCTGAGTTTATTGACGGACATGCCGAGTTCTTGGGTCGCCTTGATAGTGCCTTCGATGCTCTTGATGCTGGCGAAGGCAGCGGCCAGACCAATGGCCGCTTTGGCCAGAGTTCCGACGCTCTTACTGATGCCGCCAAGTTGCTTAGACGCTTCGTCCCGGGCGTGAACGAGAATCGAGATTTCGTTGGCACCGATTGCCATCAGGAATTCCCCTTGACAACTGTCATTCGCGGCAATAGAATGAGGCCCCGCCGAGGAGGAGGATCATGTCGGAGTTTCGTTTGGCACGGGCCGCTACTTTCCACGATGGTCTTTCCATAGAAAAGGGAACGGTCACCATTCACCAGAAGGGTTTCAAGGGCGACATCACCATCCAGGCCAGGGATATAACCGAGGTGCGGGCTTCGCGCTCTCAAGGCGATATCCCATTCCTGCAAGGCAGCATCAATCTGAGGGTCGGAACCAAGAAGTACGTCCTCCGCCGTCTTCCCAAAGGGAAGCGGGATGCTGCTCTCGTTGCTCTACGGCGCGTCATGGTCGCTTCCGACTAGCCCGCTCCATCTCCCGCTTCTCCCACTCCGCCAGCCCTTCGATCACCAGGAGCACGTCGGCCCGTAGCATCGCCGGCATCTCCTCCCACTCTCGGTAGGTGATGCTCACGCCTCCAAGGCGGAGGTGGTACGCTTCCTTGAGCTCGGCAGGGATGCGCCCTCCGGTGAGGACGCGCTTGAGTTTCCCACCTGTTCCTCCAGCCGCACGTTCATGTCCAGGATAATGTCGCGTGCCCAGTCCCGGGTGCGGGCGTCCAGGTCGCGCTTAGTCGTCTCGTCGCACTCGGCCTGGTAGGTCCAATCAACTATGCCGTACTTGATCAGGATGTCGGCGTCGTACTTCGTGCGCCGGGTGTCTCTATCGCTCACGTCCTGGCTGGTGGACAGTTTGGAAAGGTCGAGGCCCTGCGCCATGTCGAGGATATGTTTCGTTGCGGCGCGTTCGGCCTCGTCCAGTTCTGAACCCGACAGTGGACGGAAGGTCATGTGCTGTCCGGGCTCGTGGGGGATCTCCCATTCGGTTCGCTTATCGGTGACTAGCACCTGTAGCCTCCTTCGCGGGCACCGCCCGCTGTAGCTTGAGGGCACCGCCCTTGATAACTATGGCCCGGTGGCTGGTGCCATCGGCCACGAAGTCTGTCCAGATCGATCCGCTCGCTCGGAGTTCGCCGATCCGAAAGTCCAGTACAAGGTCTACGTTCCGGTTGCCATTGGCGGCCGGCTCCAGGCGGTAGCGTTCAGCGTCCAGGCGCCAGTCACGCTCCCAACCCTCGAGTTGCCAGCGATAAAGAAGCCCGACCTTCGTCGGGCCAATCCACAGTTCGCCGATCTCCCCGTGGAGCCGGACACCGCCACCGTCACGAAAGCGCACGGTCTACTTGGCGTAGAAGCCAACCGTACCGATGGCCTTGATGGACCAGTTGAACGAGGCGAAGTCCTCATAGGGCGCGCCCACTTCATCAACGCCGACATAGCCGGAGCCGTAGAAGTAGCGGTTGCTGTTGCCCCAGTAGAGCGAGAACGTGCCGCTGGCCTTGGCGATGGCATCCTTCACGATCTGGTCACTCTTGCCGAGGGTGCTATCCCAGAGGCCCACGACAGAGGCGCCGAACGTGCTGAATGACGGTGCGAAGGTCCGCACGGTATCGCCGTGAACCGTGTCGTCAATCCAGTCGGTGCCCAGGTCGATTGTGATGTTGCGTGTTTCTGCGATGAGGGCCGGGGTGCCTGTACCCCAGTATGCACTCGCATCCCGACCCACCAGGGTGGTCATTCTAGTTCCCTCCTTCTACGCTACCCGCTCCAATAGAGTCGCCATGCGGGTCGCGCAATCGTGTCCTTGAATCGCTTGATGCTGCTTCTTCGCCACCTCCTCCCTCCACACCGGATCCTCTAATGCTCGTCTCATAAGCCGCCCGAACTCGGCCGGCGTCTGGTAGATGGGCACGGTATCGCCAAAGATGTCCTCAACCTCCTGCCGGAAGTCGCTTATCTGAAAGCAGCCACAGGCCGCCAGCTCGAAGGTCCGCGGGCTCACGCTGTACGCCTCGCCGTCATCGATAGTCCAGTCCATATCGATGTACCGCTGGCTGCGGTGAATGCTGAAGCTCATGGCAGCCTGTCGATACAGTTCCGCAGCCGCTTCGTTCTCTATGGCCCCGTCCCGGACATAGGGTCGGAGACGCCAGCGAGACGGCATGGCATTCCACAGGCCGTACATCGCGAGGTCGATGCCTCGCCAATCGACAGCGTGAAGGAACTGCCGGCGGCTGCCGTAGGCTGAACCTACCCACACGACGCGCTCACCCTCGGCGGGGTTGGCCGCCGGGTAGTGGATGGTAGGATCGTAGGAGTGCGGCAGATACATCACGTTGTCACAGAAACTCTCGTAGAGTCCCAGGCTGTAGCGGTCGTTCACCATAACATAGTCGAAATGCGCCGCCTGGACGGGGGCGATCAGGGTGTCCTCGTAGGGGCACTCCGTGAAGTAGCCGATGGTCTTGATGCGCGACTTCCGCAGCAGGTCAGCTATCGGGACCGGGAAGTATTGAGGGCTCACGACGATCACCGCGTCGACCCCGTGGTAGTGGGCGGCGCCGAAGATGGGCTCGTAGGCCAGGAGGTTCGACTTGAACGGCTCGGGCAGGGCTACCTTCGCCTTCCTTGCTAGGTCGAACATCGCATCAAAGGCGTTCCAGCGCGGCAGGAGGTCGAAGGGATAGACCTCGGCACCGTTGGCTTGGAGGCCCACCAGCACCCGCTTCCACACATCCCGGGTCGAGAAGCCATGCGGGGAGGAGATAACCAGGAACCTCACTTGCTATCCTTTGCGTTCTCATGGCCCTCCCCGTGGGGGAGATGATAGGTAGATATAGGACTGGAGTCGCAGCATGTCCGATAGACGGCGCAGGGCGCACCGCGTAGGGCTGCGCGGAGACCTTCATCAAGGCCATAGAACGCCGCCTCCGTTACCTCATTCGCCACCCGGAAGACCAGGCCCTCGCCGGGACGCCACTCAATGAACTCGACCTCGGCCCGCTCCTTACCCACGAGGACGGTGATGCTCATAGTGTTTCCTCCGGCTTCTCCATCACGACCCGCATGATCTGGCCGTCCAATAGCCGCTTGCGGGCCAGCAATTTCCAGGGGCGTATGCCGTAGAGGGCCATCTGGTCGCCATACTGGGCCGTGTTGCTGAAGTAGTCCCAGGTCTGCGGCACTAGGAATGTGATGTGTGTTGGGTCCGCCATCGCCGTCCAGAAGGGGAAGACGGGCATCTCAATGTCGATCTGGCCCCCGAACTTCAGGACGCGGTGGGCCTCATTCATCACGCCCACGAGGTCACGGCGCTCGATGTGCTCAAGGACGTGGTGGGCACGGACGCCCTCAAAGGTGCCATCCCTGAAGGGCAGATTGCGGGCGTCGCAGCGCACGTCCGGCTGGCCCGCGATGTCTGTCGCTAGGAAGCCGTCTTCGCGCTTGGCACCAGCGCCTATGTCTAGGTTCATCATGCCCTCGCTACAGCGAAGACCCCGACGGGGCCGTTGCCATCAGTCTCTATCTTGATGTCTGAGAAGCCCGCGTCCTCTAGGAGCAGGCGTGGCCCGCCAGTAGTCCTCGGGCTCGTTGTGGATCGCGTAGACAAAGCACCATGTCCCGATAAACAGGCCGCCCGGTCTCAGGGTGGAATGCATCTCCTCTATCGCCTCCCACGGCCTAGCGATGTGCTCCAAGGTCTCGCAGCAGACTACTGTGCGGAACTGCTGGAAGAACTCCCCGTCGCAGATGTCGGCCACGAGGTCGACGCCGGGCCCCGCCCGCTTGTCCAACCCTACGTAGCCCTCCTGGGGGAACAGGTCACGAATCGTCCCGTTAATGTTGAGGGCCCCGACTTCGAGGACGGGGCCCTTTGGCTTGTACTCAGCGACGATGCGTTCAACCCAGGCGCGGACTTGTTCTCGCACTGGTTTCTCCTATGCCCGATACGTCAGCGGTAGGGTGATGTCGGCGATCCTAAATTGGCGACCACCTACTTCGGCGTAGTCGAATTCCTCCACGAGTTCGCCCTGGACGATCCAGCCTGTCGTGCCGAGGTTGAGGTTGTTCCTGATGTCGTCCTCGGTGTCGTAGACGATCTCATCAATGGCGATCTCGGCCTCGTCCCGGGGTTCGGCCGCCGCGTCAATGTAGATCCGAATCGTAACCTCGCGCCGCCTTATGAAACTGGACATCGACAGGAGGCCAGCACTTCCCCGGGCCAGGAACACGGCTGCGGCCGGCGTCTCAGGCGGTCCCGCTAGCTGGCCCACGGTGACGCCGCCGCTGAAGCGCCCGCTAGCGGCGAGTTGCGACTCGATGAGGCGCAGGACGGCGGTGATATAAACGTCGGTCATCCGCCTAATTCCGCCGTGATCCGCTTCGCCGTTGCCCTGAGAACTCGCGGGGCCATGCCCTTGATGATCCCCATGTTCTTCTTGACCCAACTAGAGCCAGTCCTCCGCGGGTTGTGGAAGCGGCTCTGTACGTGCTCGAAATGCAGATTGACGGCCTCAGTGCCGCCAGACTCCATTCGAGTCTTCACCGGGTTACGCATCATGCCCAGCTTCTTCGCCGGCGGCTTGCGGCTCAGGCGTTCGTCGATCTTCTTCATGCACTCATCGATCATGGCCTGCTTGACCACGCCGTTGATCTTCTTGCTGAAGAGCGGCCCCCGCACGGTCACGCTGACGGCCATCGGCTGGGTCATAGGCTCACCTTCCCATACTTCTCCAGGAGCGCCTGCTTCATGGCCCAGAGGCCGAACATCTTGGTCTCGATGGCACCGCCCTCCGTGTTGGGCACCACGCCCGTCCAGCCCGAACGCCCCTGCTGGTGGTGGGCGATGGCATGAGCCCGGCAATACTCCATGATGTCCGCCGGCGGGGCGTACTTCTTGATGGCGGTGGCGGTAGCGTGTGCCGCCGCAGTCGTGCCGTTGACAGCCCGCACCACCGTCAGAGTCCGGGGGGCGTAGACCTTGCTGGTGATGACGTGAAGCGCCAGGATCGAGCCGTCATAGGCCCGTTGCACAGTCAGGTTGTTGCCGCTAATGGACTCCACTAGCATCCGCTCCGAGTCAACCGTGATGACTTCACCCGCCTTGACCAGCGTGCCGGTGTTCACCCCCACCGTCGTTTCGGCCTTGTTCGCTGTCAGAGCAACCGTGGTAGCCGTCGTATCCAGTGATCCCTTCGCTGAGACGAACATGGCCTCACCCGTAGCGCCGCCGATGAGGATGGTGTCGCCGACGCCGATGAGCGAACTGTCCGTTACGTCCAGGCCCGTCTCGCTGCCATCATCATCCTCGGCCAGGGCGCCGGCAGCTTTCGCATCCTCGCCGTAGCCCCACCGTCCAGTGACGGCGATGGACCGCTGGGCCGTGTCGCCCGACTGGAAGGCAGCGGCCGAAGACTGGTCAATCTCAATCCGGGTGTACGGCGGGCCCGTGTTTACGGGCTCAGTGAAGAAGTCGGCGGCGACGATGGTGACGGGCACGGCATCTTGCGCCGCTGCCTGAAGTAGCGTGACGGCGATCAGGTCCAGGTCATCTAACTGGAGGACGTAGCCGCCGCCAACCTTGGGCGGCCACCGGAAATACTTGATGGCCGTCTCAGGGATGAACCGCCGCCCCAGGATCGCCTCGATGTCCTCAGAGGCCGCCTCGATGTAGGAGGCCATGAGGACATCAAGGTCGGCGCCTGCGAGACCCACCGCAGTTTTCACCGCGTCGACCGTACAGTACCAACGGGTCGCGTTGGACACTCAGGCACCCCCTACTGTTCTTGGGTCGCCTTCCTAGTAGCGAAGTAACCCATCCGGCAGTTATAGGTTCCGTCCCGGGGGCGATAGTCCAGTGGGCCGCCACAGATGGGACACTCGACAAGCGCCCGCTCCTTGTCCTCGGCCCGCATCTGGCGGGCCTCCTGAAGGATGGCCACTAATTGCTCGTTGCTCATACCAGGCCCACCATCGGCGCCATGATGCCGTAGAGTTCTAGCACCTCGGCTGCCGTCAGTGCCTTGCCCGTCAGGAATGGGATTGCCAGACGGCCGTCAAACTCATTAGCTGGTGAGGCGGTCAGGTCACTTGCGCCGATGAGCAGGGGCGTAGCCGTATCGTCCATGTGAATGTAGGCCGTCGTCTCAACGCTTAGGCCGGTAGGGTTATCGTCTACCCCGTTGATGTAAAGATGGATACCAGGAGTAGCCGAAACGCCGTCGTAGGTGCTAACCACGAAGATGAACTGCCCTGGAGTCAGAACGGTACCACCCGTGGCTATCTCATCGTCATTGTCAGTGGCGTCGTACAGTTCCAGAATAAGTTTGCCCGCTCCGCTAATACTGAACCGCCATTCCTCTGCGGCATCAGGGTCATACTTGGCGAGGAGTTCCTGGGCCTGCACCGCAACGTTTGGACGAATCCAGCATCCGGCGCTAAACGGGGCATCGGCCCCACCATCGAAGGTGAAGGCGGCGTTGTCTGCGCCAGCAAAATGCAGATCGCCTGCCTTTACGAAGCCATAATGGTAGAGGCCACATGGCATCTGATGCGGACTGAAATAGGTTTGCAGAACGGCGGCCCCCGCTGCGTTGGAGCTGGTGAAGCCAGCGGCGCCGATGGCGGACACCACGCTGCCCGTACTCTCCCACCCAGGAACGAGCAGGGTCTTAGTCGTACCCAGGATAGTCAGGATGTCGTTGAGTTGACCCTCAAGGGCGCGGTTATAGACAGTCATGGCTCACGCTCCTATCGCATAGACGGTGACGGTGGCGGCAGCCGTCATGAGGATAAGTAACAGGCAGGATTCCTTGGTCGCTAGAGTCTGCCCGGTATCGGCAATCGTTGTCGTGTTCCCGACATCCTGCGCCAGTGTCACGGTCTGGTTGCCATCATTGACCAGATAGCATTCAACGGCGTCGCCGATGGCTAGGCCAGGGAAGGCCGCGATGATGTTCGCTGCGGTATCGAAAGTCAGCGTTCCGCCGGCACCCGTAGACGTATGCGTAACGAGCCCGCCAGCCAAGTAGGCTGCCAGGAGCGTGCCATTCTGGGCGTCGATGTCCGTGTTCACGAGGTACTCATGCAATCGGAGCGTGCCGATGGTCGCTATTGGCGTTCCGGTAGCCTTGTTGCGGAATCGTAGGACCCCGCCTTCCCATACACTTTTGATTAAGCTAAGAGCCATGTGTCACGCTCCTATCGAGTAGACAGTCACCGTCGTGCTTGAGGTCACCAGGATCACCAAGATAGCCGCCTCGTTTGCGGCAATGGTCTGCCCCGCGTCAAAGATGGTGGTGCCTGTCGCCGTAGCCAGGGTCAATATCTCGGTCCCATCATTGACGTAGTAGCACTTGACGCTATCGCCGGTTCCGATGCCGGGGAACGCCGCGATGATGTTGGCGGCCGTATCGAGCGTAACAGTGCCACCACCCGTCTCCGACGTATGGACGACGATGCCGCCAGCAATCTGCGCTGCGGAGAGCGTGTTATCCTGAGCGTCAACATTGGTGACGGTCAGGTATGGGTGCAGGCGCAATGTTCCAAGCGTTGCTATTGGTGTCCGTGTAGCCTTATTCCTGAAGCGCAGCACGCCGCTTTCCCAGATGCTCTTGATCAAACTGAAAGCCATGTCTCACGCTCCTATGTGGTAGCAGACGAACGTGTCAGCCGCCGTCTTCAGGAAGATAAGGAGTGCCGCCTCATACTGGACGATTGTCTGGGTAGCAGTCGCTACGGTTATTCCAGATGCCGCCGTAACCGTGACGGCCTGGTCGCCCCGGTTGATGTAGTAGCACGTGACCGTTTCACCTATGGCCAGGCCGGGTACTGCCGCATCAAGTAGTGCCCCCGTCGGCACCGTGAGCGTGCCCGCTCCCGTCTTCGAATTGTGGGTGATAATCCCGCCAAGAAACTGCGCCGCCGTTGGCGCGGCATTTCGGCTGTCAACGTCGGTGACTACGAGGTATTCATGAAGCCGGAGCGTCCCGAACGTGATGATTGGCGTCAGTGTGCCCCTATTGCGAAAGCGGAGGACACCGCTTTCCCAGATGCTCTTCACCAGAGCCATGCTCATTTGATGCCTCCTGTTTTATCCGGTGGTTGGTTCCACCAGGCTATTAGCGCCGACGCTTTCGCGGCACCTTTCTCACTGGCTTCTGCGGCTCGGGGGCCGCTGGTATCTCCTCTAATTCGGCGGCGGGCGTTAGTTCTACCGCTTCTGGTTCGGTGGTGACCGCCACCTCTACCGTTTCTGGTTCGGCTTCGATGGCGGCCACCGCCAGTCGAGGAGGTGACTCCCGTAGATGGTCGAGTGCCAGGCTGAGGTACTTAAATACATCCTCCTCATGGCCAAAGCGGTTCACGAGTAGCGAGACGACCTTTTGGATTTCGGTCCGCGCAGCCTCTATGTCGACCATCTATTCAACCTCCTATGGGTTAGCCCCCGTCAGGGCATAGGGCAGGATTTGCGGGTCTCGTGGGGTCAGCAGGTGACAGATAGCGATGATGACCCCGTACTTGACATCCGTACTGCCAAAGTCCAGTGCATTCAGCCCGATGTGGGTATAGCCATCGCTCAACTGGTCACGATGCACCTCAATGATGAGCAGGTTTTGGAGTTCCTGAGTACCCGCAATGGCCGTGATCTCCGACGCCTCGGTCTGGGTCGTCTTGGTCCAGTCCTCATTCCCATCCAGCGTGGTCTCGCCCCGGATGTAATAGGTCGTCACGATATCCAGATCGGCCGTCGTGCCGCCGGTGTAGGCCGTGTACTGCTGAAGGTCAACGGTTACGTCATCCGTGGTGCCATTCCCGGCGAGGGAGGCAAGGACAAAGGTAACGTGAGAGTAGTTCTTCATACAGATGCGATTCCCCGTGAGGGGTCCCACCACGAAATCGCCCCCAGTACACCAGACGATATCGAAGTCCTTGCCTAGAGAGATTGCTC
Source organism: Dehalococcoidia bacterium (assembly GCA_022866185.1). Lineage (GTDB taxonomy): Bacteria > Chloroflexota > Dehalococcoidia > SM23-28-2 > SM23-28-2 > SM23-28-2. Next base: position 4,998 of record JALHUG010000233.1, on the reverse strand, counting down.
TTGTCGTCATCTCATCCCCCTATACGTTCGCCGCGCCTGGGTTCAGCCAGTTGGGCATGTTGCTCGGGATGCGCTGCGTCTTCAGGCCGAAGGGGATGTATAGCACGGCTATGGGCTGCGTGCCACCCCCACCAGAGTCGGGAATGGTGACCAGAATGTGGGTGTAGCCATCCGACAGTTGGTCGGCCACAACCTCGAAGTAGTACATCCCCTGGAGGGCCGCCGTGGTGAACGTACTGCCCGCAACCTGTGTGACTGCGACCCAGGACTCGTCGCCACCGACAGTAGCCTGGGTCTTGTACCAGTATTTGGTGATGCACGCCAAGGCCGTCGTCGTCCCGCCCGTGTAGGCGGTACACTCGGAGAGGACTGGGACCAGATAGTCCGTGCCCGCGCTCGTTGACTTCATGATGAGAACGCCGATCCCGCGGCAGTTCTGCATACTGATTCGGAGGCCAGTAGTCGCGCTGTTCGCGGTACTCTGCGAATCTACCGGCACCGAACATGGGCTGAGATCGAAGTCCTTGCCTAGTCCGCTCAAGATTGATGCTGCCATATTCTGTTGTCCTTTCGCCCGTCCTAGAGGGGGTGTTAATGCCCTCTAGGTCTTGGCCTGGGCGGGGGGGTTAATGCCCGCCCAGGCTGGCTATATTCTCTTAGCCCCTCTCACCCAAGGTCACGAATGGGCTCAGGGTATTGCTTGAATTGGCCGGCGTGAGTGCGCTCAGGAGCCAGCCGCGCCCGTCCACGCGCTCGATGACCCGGTAGGTCGTCAGGTCGGTGGTGAACTTGGCGTGAATACTCGACTCCGCCCGCATCTGCTGGCGATCGCCGATCAGGTAGTAGCCGAAGTCGATGAACGAGATGTCCTTACCGCTACCGGCCCCACCGATGGTCGGAACCTTCTCTGTCAAGATGACAGGGCGCCCCAGGATCGTAGCAGGCGGCCCATTGACACCGTTGTTCATCCAGATAGCCGAACCACCTGTGCCGACCGAGAGAGCCATCGTCGCCAGCTCGGGGAAGCAGTCGTTGTTGGCAACCCAGACCGCACGGCCCAGGGAGCCCGGCAGCATCCGTGAGTACATCTTGACGAGATTCTCCCAGACAATCGTGTCGGCGACTTGGTTCGTCTCCTTGGTCACTGAGACCAGAGCAGCCGAGTTGAGGACACCTAGGGGCTGACCGACGCCAGAGCCCGTCAGGAATGCGGTGTCCTCATACCAGGCGATGGCCTCCGGTAGAAGCTGCTCGATCAGGGCAGCGAAGGAAACGATGCTGTCCGTCAGCAGCTCGTTCGGCACGTCGCAATGGGTCGCCAGTTTGGCAGCCTGCAAGACCACGCGCCCGAAGCGAGCCTCGGTCTCGTTGAGGGTTCCGCCCTCCTCTGTCCAGGTAGCCGTGATGCCACCGAAGACGCTGGAGGCGTGGCTAGTGGTGTCGATGGCCGGGAAGGGCACGCGGGCCGAGTCCATCGGGATAACCCGCGCGCGGGGCCGAACCACCGAACTTTCGAGGGCAAGCCGCAGAAGTTCGGATCGCAGAATCTCCGGCACCAAGAAGCCGCCAGCGGCGGGGTCGATGCTGGAGTAGTCGTTGCGGATCTTCCGCCACCTGTCCTGCCCTGCCTGGTTCTGGTGCCAGATGGAGATCAGGAAGTCGGCAGTCGAGGTGAACTCCTTATCCAGGTGGGCGCCGATGGCATGCCGGTTGTAGGCCGCACCGTGCTCGGCTGCGTCCCGCCCCACGCTGTCGGCCATGCTAGGCCGGTTGACGCCGTACTCGCCCAGGGTCTTCTCCATAGCCGCCTTGACCGTCTCTTCGACGGTAGTCTTCAGGGCGTCCTGGCCCGCAAAGGCCGCGTCAATGGACTCCTTCACGATCTCGGCGAGCTTGCCACGGTCATCCGTGGCCCTGGCATACGCCTTGATAACGTCGGGAAACTGGCCGGCTGTGATGTACTGCTCGACGCGCTTGACATCGCCGAGCAGTTCCTCCAGTTCCTCGGATGTTTCGGGGATAGCAATCTTAGCCACGTTTATTCTCCTTCGCGGGCGGTGCCCGCTTTCACTGCTTGCTTAAAGTCGAAGGGGGGCAGGCCGGGCTTCTTGACGACCGCGGCCACGCCCTCCTTCACCGCCTCCATAAGAGGCGACGGTGGGGCATCAGCCTGGTCGCCGCTGGCCGCCTCAAAGGAACCGTCGTGATCCTCGCAGTGGGAGCGGGCGAGGCCGGCATCCCAGGTGTCCTTCGGATAGCGGTAGGCTTGTTCGGCCATCGTGCTCTCGCCCTTTGGCCGCCCCATGATCACGTCGTACCGCTTGCCCTCATGGTCCCGGCTTGTCCGCCGAAAGCTGTCCGGCTGGAAGTCGCCGGGATCGCGTAGGCGGCAGGCGTGTTCATTGGGGTAAGGGTTCTGAATGGAGGAATCGGCCGCCTGCGGCACCCAGTCCGGCACGTTCCTGAACTGTGACAGGTTGAATATGCCCATCTGGTTCCGGGCCTGTGCCGTCTGCACTAGGCCATCGGCCAGGTTAGCGGTGACCGCCTCCTGTGCTCGATACCAAGTCTCAGCCCGCATTCGATCTCGCCACTCAGCCTCAGTTCCGCCGGCGCGACCGGCATAGAGGCTTGCGATGGTATCGCCCATCTTGTCCAGGGTCTCAGCCATCTTCGCCATATCCCCAGCATCACCCATCGTTAGGCCATGCGGCTCGTGAATCATCATGGTCGAGCCTGCCGCCATCAGAACCGTGTCGCCAGCCTGGGTGATGAACGAGGCGCTGGAGGCCGCTAGACCCTCCACGACGACGTTGACCGCAGCCTTGTGACTCTTCAGACTGTTGTAGATGGCCACGCCATCAAACACGTCTCCGCCAGGGGAGTTCACACGCAGGTTGATGGTGTTGGCCTTGATGCCCCGTAGGTCCTTGACGAACTCGGCGGCGGTAATACCCCACGAGCCGATCTCGTCATAGAGCAGCACTTCGGCTGCGCCATCGGCTGCATCACGGATTTCGTACCATGTTCGGTTCATAGGCCCCTCCTTCTGGGGCAAAGAAAAACGCCCCGTCGGGGCGCCCTCTAGGGAGCCATCTAGCTCACGCGGAGCCATTCAGCTCACGTTCTTACTTCGACCTCCCTGTTACATTTCGGGCAATGGGTGATGGCGCCGATGTTCACGTTGCGCCCTACCCATCGCCCGCATGAAGGGCAATGCGCCTCGTCCACGAGCGCCACAGGCTTCCCCTCTGGAAGCGCGGGAGGAGGCGGCGCTGGGGCGGGCGACGGCATCTCGAAGGCCCCTGCCTTCAGGATCATCATGTTGGATGGCACCAGGAACGTGCCCTCAGCCGGGTTCGGGTCAAAGCCGATGGCCTCTCGGCCCTCCTCCCAGGACTCTAGGCCGCCCGCCACGTTCTTGCGGTGCCGTTCGTGAATCTTGTCCACGTCTTCCTGTAGTGCCCGGATGTCGCTCAGGTCGAACAGAACCTCGTCTATAGCCCCAAAGTCGGGCACCAGTTGAAGGTTCAGCACATCGTCTAGGTCACTCAGGAGCGGCGTCATCGTGAGATCCCAGAATACCTGCCAATCCTGGCGCTTGTTGGCATAGGAACTCGACTCATACCCAATCAGGAGGCCGAGGATGGAGCCGGGGATTCCGAACACCATCGCAATCCGCGCCTCCTGGACAGCGTCGATTTCCTTCGGCAGGGCGTCACGCAGGCCACGGTTGAGGCCCATCTGCTGATAGGTCGACTCGGCCTGATCCAAGATCATCATCTCGTGATACCCGCCGGCGCCGCCGAACTGCCGCCTGAACCTCTCGCGGATCTCGTCCTTGGCTTCCTGCGTCAGCTTCTGCTTCACCGACAGGATGGAGCCGGGACCCGTGCCGCCGCGCTCGAAGAAGGACTGAAGGAAGCCTCGCATATAGTCGTCAATATCAATGCGACTAGCGATCACCATTAGCGGCGGCATCCCGTAGTAGTCATTGAGCGGGTGCCGCGTCTTGAAGTGGATTATGTCTTTGTACTCATAGGTGATGGGTTTCACCCCAGGGACGGTGTACTGGTACTTGCAGAAGGTGGCAGTGTCAGGGATGATCTTCACCCTGTCAGGCCGCAACCGCCAGAGTTCGGTGATCGCACCCTTCAGCGGGCCATCCTGCACGCGGGCCTTCAGCAGGTAGGCGTTGCCAGCCAGGGCGCGATCCATAACGACGGTGCCCCACATCTGGCCACGAGACATGAAGGGGTTGGGGTTGTTGAGCAGCCGGATAAGCGGATGGTTCGGCAGGTCCAGGTAGAAGCCGTCCTCGACCATCCGCGCATATACATCCCGCATAGGGACGCCGCACGAGAGAAGGTGATGCTCCTCGGCCTTGATGATGGCCCGAACCTCGGCGTCCATCTTTCCCTTGATGACGGGACTCTCGCGGCGCCAGCGCCGACCGACGATATGGGGCTCACCCGCCGAGGTCGCCAGCATCTCGATGGCCGCGAAGACGATCTCGTTCCGCATGTAGGCCCGAGAGTACCCGAGGTAGCCCTGCTGCGGGTCACCACCCATCTGTTGCCAAGGGACGCTGATGGGCGGCGTGGGCGTTGTGGTCTGCGCCCTGACTAGACCCCCGAGGGTGTCTGCGACGAGCCCCATCTTAGAATCCCCCTATGATCTCGAAGATGCGCCAGGCCAATCCCGCGCCTGCCGCACAGATGACGACGACCGCGAGCAAGGCGGCGATCAGGATGATACCCTGCGCTAGAACGCGGGCATCCTTGGCGTCAAACAAACATAACTCCTGCCGTTTCCTCTTCAGCCACGGCCCCTGATGCTATGGCCGCTGTGTACGCTTCCCATGAGAGGTCGCCAGCCATCGCTGCGTCAATCTTCAGCGGCGAGTCGGGCCGTTCCTTCTGAATCGTCCACATCGGGTTGCCCTGGTCATCCTTGAAATACTGCATGTGCTTGTGGGCGTTCAGGATGCCAGCGGTG
>JALHUG010000232.1 GCA_022866185.1 Dehalococcoidia bacterium | reverse complement strand
TCGCCAGCGCCCAGCTCAAGCTCCTCGGCTTTCTCCCGCCCCTCGCGTACCTCCAGGGGCGTGCACACCGCGGCGGCGATGTCCGGCGATTGCTCCTTGACAGACACCACCACGCCGCAGCTCTCGGTGTCGAAGCCGTACTCGGGCTTAGTGTAGCCGATATCGCGGATGGTCTGGCGGGCGATCTTGGTGTAGTCCACGTGGTGGGTGGTGGAGATCTCGCCGATGATTACCACCAGACCGGTGGTGGTCGTCACCTCGCAGGCCACGCGAGCGGAGGGGTCGTAGGTCAGGATCTCGTCCAGGATGGCGTCGGCGATCTGGTCGCACATCTTGTCGGGGTGGCCCTCGGTCACCGACTCCGAGGTCATCAGCATGGATGGGGAGCTCATCAGGGTCATGCGTGTGGGCATGGGCCTAACCTCCTTAGGGATTATTCCGTGCCGGCCTCCCAGCTCTCCAGGTACTTTCGTTGCTCGCTGGTCAGTTCGTCGATGTTGATGTTCATAGAGCGAAGCTTGAGGCGCGCCACCTCCTGATCGATCTCGGCGGGCACAAGGTGGACCGCCGCGGGCAGGCGCTCCGGGCGGCGGGCGATGTACTCCACGCAGAGGGCCTGGTTGGCGAAGCTCATGTCCATCACGCTGGCGGGATGGCCCTCGGCAGCGGCCAGGTTGATGAGGCGTCCTTCCCCCAGCAGGAACAGGCGGCGGCCCTCTTTGAGGCGGTACTCGGTCACATGGCTGCGCATCTGGCGCTTGCCCTCGGCCATATCCTCCAGGGCGGCGGTGTTCAGCTCGACGTTGAAGTGGCCGGAGTTAGCCAGGATGGCCCCGTCCTTCATCACCTGGAGATGCTCTTTGCTGATGACGTTTACATCTCCGGTGACGGTGATGAAGATATCGCCGATCCTGGCGGCCTCGGCCATGGGCATCACGCGGAAGCCGTCCATGGCCGCCTCCAGGGCGCGCACGGGCTTCACCTCGGTCACCACCACCTGGGCGCCCATGCCATGGGCGCGCATGGCGACGCCGCGGCCGCACCAGCCGTAGCCGGCCACCACCACCGTCTTGCCCGCCCAGAGGACGTTGGTGGCGCGCGTGATGCCGTCGATGGTGCTCTGGCCGGTGCCGTAGCGGTTGTCGAACAGGTGCTTGGTGTCGGCCTCGTTGACGGCGATGATGGGGTAGGTCAGGGCCCCCGCGCGGGCCATGGCCTGCAGGCGGATGACGCCGGTGGTGGTCTCCTCGGTGCCTGCCAGGACGTCGGGCAAGAGTTCCCGGCGCTCCTTGTGGAGGGTGCTGACCAGGTCGGCGCCGTCATCCAGGGTTATCTGAGGCCGCTGAGTCAGGGCGGCCTGGATGTGGCGATAGTAGGTCTCGGTATCCTCGCCGCAGGTGGCGAAGACGGGGATGTTGTGCTCGCTGACCAGGGCCGCCGCCACGTCGTCCTGGGTGGAGAGGGGGTTGCTGGCGCAGAGGGCGAGCTGGGCGCCGCCGTCCACCAGGGCCAGGGCCAGGTTGGCCGTCTCGGTGGTGACATGCAGGCAGGCGGAGACGCGCATGCCCGCCAGCGGCCTCTCCTTCTGGAAGCGCCGGCGGATGAGGCCGATAACGGGCATCTCCCGCGCCGCCCACTCGATGCGCAGCAAGCCCTCGGGCGCCAGGCTCAGGTTCTTCACGTCGAAGTCGATGGCAGGCTTGATCATCGCCCCTCCTTCATCCAACTCATCTGCTCTCGCGATGCTCTCTATTCACTCCGGAGGCTCCGGCGGGCCGCCCAGCCAGGAAGGGAGCCCCCGCCAGCGCCAGGGGCGCCAGCTTCGCTCAGGCTCGAGGCCCTCATCCTTCAGGAAGCGCTTCAGCTCTTCCGGCTCGACGTGAACGCCGGCCTCGCGCAGGGCTTCAGCCAGAGCGTGGTGGCCCAGCCTCGGGTAGCGCTCATGCAAACGCTTGATCTCCTTCGCTACCCGTTCATCGATAGTGCGATAGGTATGCTCGTGGCCAGTCATTGCCACGCCACCACCTCTCGTCCCGGCCGGCCGCGTCTGCGCGCCCGCCAGCGCCGCACCAGCGACGCCAGGCCGATCATGTCCTTTCGCCGCGCGCCCGACTCGATGATGCGGCACTCCTGCCGGTAGCCCAGCCGTTCATAGAGGCGGATGGCGGCTTTGTTCCTGGCCTCGACCGTTAGCAGCACATCGCGGCAGGTCTTGAGCAGTTCGGCGGTGACGGCGCTGGTGGCGATGCTGCCATAGCCCTGCCCGCGATAGCGGGGATGGGTCATGACGTTGCCCACCAGGGCCAGGCCCTGGGAGGGGGCGACCACGTGGGTGCCGGCCAGGGCCACCAGCCTTCGGTCGGCATAGACCCCATAGTACACGCCCTGGTCCAGCACGGCGGCCGGATAGAATCCAAAGCTATCGCCGCGCTGGAGGGCGTTGACCGCCCCGATGTCCGCCCTGCGCAGGCGCTGGGCGGGTCCCGCCGCCGGACGAAAGCTCGCGGCTGATACGGACATGCGCAGCGAAGGTCCCTGCCGCCATAGGGCGAAGTGCCGCTGGGCGACGGCCAGATGGTCGAGCTGGAAGGTGGCGAAGGTGAGACGGGGGCCCGGGTGGAGGCGAAGGAGGGCATCGAGGGCCTGGGGCTCGCCGAGGGCCACCAGGGCGGGGCCCAGGCCGCTGCGGGCGTGGACGACGAGCGCCTGGCCTTGGGGGCCGCGGACGTGCCACCACTCGCTGCGGGGGAACAGGCGTGGCTCCAGTTGGGCCAGGGCGTAGGCGGCGTAGGCTCGCTGGCCTTCCAGCAGGGGCCGAATCGCCTCGGGGTCGGCGAGGCGCTCGACGACGTACTCGGCCCTTTGCTTGGCCGTCGCCTTGGCCCCGAAGATACTCGCCTTCAGCTTGTCGGTCAGCATGCTCAGCTTCCCGTCGGTTTGCCCACCATATACCTCCCAATGATGGGCGCCAGCCTCTTCTTCGTTTCCTCGGGCACGATGTCCAGAGGCGTGATCAGGGCGTCCTGGAGGGCGCTGGCGCAGAGGCAATCGCGGCGAGCGGGCAGCCCGGGCAGGGCCAGGCGAACCGTCCGCTGGGCGACCGCGACCGTCTTGGCCAGGTTCGCCACGATCATCTCGGCGGTCACCGATTCGTGGCCCTCGTACCAGCAATCGTAGTCGGTGACGCAGGCCAGGGTGGCGTAGCATATCTCGGCCTCGCGCGCCAGCTTGGCTTCGGGCAGGGCGGTCATGCCGATGAGGTCGGCCCCCCAGGAGCGGTAGAGGTTGGACTCAGCCCTGGTCGAGAAGGGGGGGCCCTCCATGACCACCAGCGTGCCGCCGTTGTGGACGGTGGCCCGAGCCTCCTGCGCCGACCGCTGGAGGTTGGCTCGCAGGACGGGGCAGAAGGGCTCGGCGAAGGCGATGTGGGCCACCAGCCCCTGGCCGAAGAAGGTGCCGGGGCGGCCCTTGGTGCGGTCGATGAGCTGGTCGGGCACCACCAGGTGCTGGGGCTCGATATCATGGCGCAGGCTACCAACAGCGCTCACGGCGATGATGAACTCCACCCCCAGGGTCTTGAGGGCATAGACGTTGGCCCGCGTTGGCAGCTCCGAGGGGAGGATGCGATGGCCGCGGCCATGGCGGGGCAAGAAGGCCACGCGCGCGCCGTCCAGCGTGCCGATTACGATGGCGTCGCTGGGCTGGCCGAAGGGGGTCTTTTCGATGCGGACCTCCTCCACGTCGGTCAGGCCATCCATCTGGTAGAAGCCGCTGCCGCCGATGATCGCCACCCGGGCTTCAGCCATGGCGAACCCCTTCCTGCTGGAAGAGCTGCTGTAGCGATCTGGCGTACGGCTCGCGGGCGGTGCCGCGCTCGCTGATGATGGCCGCAATGTAGCTGTGAGGCGTCACGTCGAAGGCGGGGTTCAGGGCCTCGATGCCAGCGGGTGTCACCGCTACGCCGGCGAAGGTGGTCACCTCTTCGGCCGGGCGCTCCTCGATCGGTATCTGGTCGCCGCTGGCAGTGGCCAGGTCGATGGTGCTGGTGGGCGCCGCCACGTAGAAGGGGATGGCGTGCTCCTTGGCCAGGACGGCCAGGGTGTAGGTGCCGATCTTGTTGGCCACGTCGCCGTTGGCGGCGATACGGTCGGCTCCCACAATGACGCAGGCAATGGCGACGCGGCGCATGAGGAAGCCGGCGGCGCTGTCGGGGATGAGGGTGGCAGGGATGCCGTCGCGAGCCAGCTCCCAGGCGGTAAGGCGCGCCCCTTGGAGGAGGGGACGTGTCTCGCTGAAATAGACGCGCGAGACCCTGCCCTGCTCCCAGGCGGTGCGAATGACGCCCAGGGCAGTGCCGTAGCCGCCGGTGGCCAGGGAGCCGGTGTTGCAGTGGGTGAGGACGGCTGAGCCGGCGGGGATGAGCTGAGCGCCGTGCTGGCCCAGCCGGCGGTCGGCGTCGGCGTTCTCCTGGTGGATGCGCAAGGCCTCGGTCACCAGCGCTTCGCGGGCGGCCTGAGGGTCGAGCGCCGCCTCCGCGGCCAGGGTCATGCGCTTGAGGGCCCACGAGAGGTTGACGGCGGTGGGGCGGGTGGCCGCCAGGGCCTCAGCGATCGGCCGCAGTTGGGCCAGGAAGTCGTGCATGCTCGAGGTTTCGATATGCCGGGCCCCCAGGGCCATCCCGTAGGCGGCGGCGATGCCGATGAGCGGGGCGCCGCGCACCCGCATCTCGCGGATGGCCGCCGCCATCTGGTGGTAGTCCTCCAGCTCCAGATACATTTCCTGATGGGGGAGGCGAGTCTGGTCCAGGAGGCGGACCCTACCGTTCACCCATTCGATAGCCTTTACGCCTTCCAACTATGACCTCATCGTTGGTGGGGCACAATAAAAAACTTCTCGTGGTGTGAGAAGTTCTTTCCAGCTACCCGCTCTCATCTTTCCCTTCGGCCTGGCCGAAGGGTCGGACTTGGCACCGCGTCCGGCCTTGAGCGAAGCATTCGAGCACGGATCGGTTGCCGGGTTT
>JALHUG010000231.1 GCA_022866185.1 Dehalococcoidia bacterium | reverse complement strand
TCTGTATCCAGGAGTTGGCGCAACGCCCGAAGCTGTGGCGACGCTGTGTCGCGTGTGCGTGCCCAGGAGCAAAAGAGAAGAAGCTGGGACACACGTTCCGGGTGGCCGGCCGCGTAGGCGACGGCCACCGGCCCTGTGTATGCCGTCCCGAACAGAGCGAACCTCTCCAGGCGCAGGCGGTCGACCACCGCCTCCAGGTCCAGCACGAAGGCGTCGAGGGAGTAGTCGGCCACGTCGCGGTCGGACAGCCCGGATCCCCTGCAGTCGTACCGGACGAGCTTTCTCTTCTCCGACAGCCGCTCATACCAGCGGCGCACCTCAGGTATCTGCCACTCCAACTGGATGTGGCTGAATAGCATCGACGGCATCTCCACTAAGGGTGTGCCTTCCCCTAGCGTCCAGAAGGCGATGTTCACCCCGTCGGCGGTCTGGGCGTACTGGATGCGCGGCTCCATAGCGCCACTATCCTACACTATCGCTGCGTCCTTGCGGGCCGCCAGCCATGCCAAACAGTCCCTCGCCTCCTCCGCCACACGTCCCCGAAACAACCGTGCGGGACGCGTTAATATTGTGCTGCAATGGCCAGATTGTCAAGAACCGAGCCGCCCTCCGACCTCCAACGCATCGCTTCCTCAGACGCGCTCAACAGTATATGATCTGAGTAGTAGGTCATGCGGCGGGGTTCTCATCGCGAGGCCTGGCCGGTATTCCCACTAGCGGCGGAAGGGAGCAGGAGATGAGCCTAGAGGTAAAGGGTTGCCGCGAGCTCCAGAGCGAGGTGATTGCCCGAGACCTTTGCACCCTCTGCGGCGCCTGCGTGGGCATGTGCCCTTACCTGGTCGCCTACCGCGGCAGGATCGTTGCCCTGGACGAGTGCAATCTGGCCCAGGGCCGGTGCTACGCCTTCTGCCCCCGCACCTCGCTGGACCTCGACCTGCTCAGCCAGACCGTATTCGGCGTCCCCTACGCGGCCGATGAGCTGGGCACAGTGCAAGAGATAGTGATAGCCCGGGCTAGAGATGAAGGCATCAGGTCGAAGGCCCAGTTTGGGGGCACCGTCACTGCCCTCGCCAGCTTCGCCCTAGATCAAGGCCTGATCGATTCGGCGGTCCTCACTGCCAGCGACGAGGACATGCTTCCCAGCGGCACCGCCGCCGCCAACGCCGCCCAGATCCTCGGCTGCGCCGGGTCGAACTTCGCGGCTGCCCCCACGCTGGCGGCGTTCAACCGCCATTCAGCGGGAGATGCCCAGAGCATCGGCGTGGTGGCAATCCCCTGCCAGGCGCTGGCCCTGGCCAACATGCGGGCCTCGCCGCTGGAGAACCGCAACAACATCGATAAGCTGAAGCTGGTCATCGGCCTCTTCTGTACCTGGGCCCTTCGCTACGAGGGCCTTGCCCGCTTCCTGGCGCAGAAGGTGCCTCTCAATCGGATAGTTAGGTTCGATATCCCTCCTCCGCCGGCCAATCTCTTCCAGGTCTTCACCGACTCCACTCGCATTGACATCCCTCTGGACGACGTGCGCCCCTTCATCAGGCCGGCCTGCGATGTCTGCATCGACATGACGGCGGAATTCGCCGACATCTCGGTGGGCGCTGCCGAAGGCGTCCGGGGCTGGAACACGCTCATCATCAGGAGCCACGCCGGCAGAGAGCTGGTGGAAGCGGCCCGCGCCAAGGGCATCATCGAGACGGCCCCACTGCCGGAGCAGAATCTCGCCCATCTCAAAGAGGCCTCACTCCTCAAGAAGAAAAGGGGGCTGAGGAAGGTCATCGAGACCAGCGGCAGCGAGGATGACCTGCTCTACCTCAAGCTGACCAGCGAGGCAGTGAAGGGGCTTCTGTCATAGCAATGGAACTCAGCGTGACGCGCGGGCCTGACGCTCGGAAGGGATCATCAAGATGACAAGCATCACAGCATATGAGCCGGGGGCCAGCCAGCTTCTGATGGGCAATGAGGCCATCGCCCGCGGGGCGCTGGAGGCGGGCGTGGGATTCGCCAGCGCCTACCCCGGCACCCCTTCCTCGGAGATCATCGGCAGCCTGGCCGAGGTGGCCGGCGAGATGGGCATCTACGTCGAGTGGTCTGTGAACGAGAAGGTGGCCCTGGAGGCCGCCGCGGCAGCCTCCTTTGCCGGCGTGCGGGCTATCGTGGCCATGAAGCAGAACGGCCTCAACGTGGCCTCCGATTTCCTGATGACCCTCAACCTAACGGGAACCGTCGCCGGCCTGGTGCTGGTGCTTTGCGACGACCCTGCTGCCTTGTCCAGCACCAACGAGCAGGACTCCCGGCCCATCGCCAAGTGGGCCGACCTCCCCCTCCTCGAGCCTGCCACCTTTCAGGAAGCTAAGGACATGACCAAGTGGGCCTTCGAGCTATCGGAGGAAATCAAGAACGTCTGCCTGATCAGGAGCGTGACGCGGGTCTCCCACGCCCGCGGCGACGTGCGCCTCGGCGAGCCAATGCCCCCCGGCAGGCAGGCAAGGTTTGCATCGACAACGGTTGGCCAGTTCACCTCCATGTTCGTCCCCGTCAAGCATAGCCTCCTGCATCAGAAGCTGAACAAGACAAGGGAGATATTCGAGTCGTCCCCCTTCAACTGGTACGCCGGCCCCGAGAAGCCGGAGCTGCTGATAGTCACCTGCGGCAGCGGCTGGTACTACTCCCTGGAAGCGGTGAAGACCCTCGGCCTGGAGAGCTCGGTGGGCATTCTGAAGCTGGGCACCACCTGGCCCCTGCCCGAGAAGCTGGTGCAGCAGCATCTGGCCCGAACCGACAAGGTGCTGGTCGTAGAGGAGGTCGACCCCTTCCTGGAGGGCAACCTCAAAGAGCTGGTCGGCGATACGTTCTCTGCCCTCGGCCCCCTGACCTTCTACGGCAAGCGCAGCGGCCACCTGCCCTCGTTTGGCGAGCTAGACCCCGACCGGGTGATGGGGGCCGTAAGCTCCGTTCTGGGGCGGGAGAGGGCCGCCGTCGACCCTGAGTACGCCAAGAAGGCGCAGGCGCTGACCGGGGGCCTGGTGCAGGCCAGGATGATCGGCTTCTGTGCCGGCTGCCCCCACCGAGCCACCCTGTGGTCGGTGAAGAATGCTCTGAAGCTGGACGGCCGCGGCGGCTTCGTCACCGGGGACATTGGCTGCTATACGATGGGCCTGGGGCCCACCGGATTCTTTCAGCTCAAGACGACGCAGGCCATGGGGTCGGGCGCTGGCCTGGCCTGCGGCTTTGGCAAGCTGGGCAGGCTGGGGTTCAGCCAGCCCGTATTGGCAGTGTGCGGCGACTCTACCTTCTTCCATGCCGCCATCCCGGCCCTGATCAACGGCGTCTACAACCAGTCCAACTTCACCCTGATCATCCTCGACAACAGTGCCACGGCCATGACCGGCTTCCAGCCTCACCCGGGAACGGGAGCCAGCGCCGTGGGAGAGCCAGCGCCCAAGGTGGATCTGGAAGCGCTGTGTGGCTCGCTGGGCATACGGGTGGAGGTGGCGGACCCCTTTGACCTGCAGGACACCACCCCCAAGCTCCTCGACCTGATGCAGGACGACCGCGGCGTGCGGGTGCTCATTTCCAGGAGGAAGTGCGCCCTGGTCAGGGCCAGGGAGGAGAAGGCGGCATACAAGGTTCGGGTGGACAGCGAGAAGTGTCGAGGAGAGAGCTGCGGCTGCGCCCGCCTGTGCACGCGGGTATTCCAGTGCCCCGGCCTTGTCTGGGACAGCGAAAGTCAGACAGCCAAGATCGATGAGGTTATCTGCAGCGGCTGCGGGGTGTGCGCCGACATCTGTCCTGCCTCGGCCATCATCAGGGAGGTAGCCTGATCATGGAAGGAAAGGATCCCCTCAACGTCATCGTCACCGGCGTCGGCGGCCAGGGCAACGTCCTCATCTCGCAGCTCATGGGCAGAGCCCTGGTGCGGGCCGGCTATCACGTGACCATCGGCGAAACCTACGGCGCCTCCCAGAGGGGAGGACCGGTGATGAGCCACCTGCGAGTCTCGCGCCAATCTCAGTATGGCCCCCTCATCCCTCAAGGCCAAGCCGACGTCGTCCTGGGCCTGGAGCCGGTGGAGACCCTGCGAGTGCTGGGGCAGTACGGCAATCCAGGCGTGACGGCCATCACCAATTCGCGGCCCGTATACCCGTTGGCCGTGGCCATCGGCACTGCCCACTACCCCAGCGTCGAGGAGATAGTGAAGGCGCTGGAAGAGCTATCCATCAGGGCCTGGCTGATCAACGCCACGGACGTTGCCATCGAAATGGGAGCGCCCATCCTGGCCAACATCATCATGGTGGGAGCGCTCGTGGGGGCCGGCGTGCTGCCCCTGGCGGCCGAAGAGTTCGAGCTGGAGCTCCGGGAAAGCCTGCCAGCCGATAGGCTCGACCTCAACCTGAAGGCCTTCAGGCGAGGCCTCGCCGAGGCGAAGGCCCGCTGAGCAGCGACCCCGGTCGGGCGGATCCAGAGGGGCGCGACATCTTAGCGCTTGACACTAGGAGGCCCGGTCTAGGAAACTTGCGGCGGCGCAAGTGAGTCCGCTGGTGGATCGGCCTGTTCGCATTGTATACTTTAAATTGAATCACAGAACTTGCGAGTTGTAGCGTTGAGTTTGGCCGACCTAGACTATACCGAGGTGCACTTCGCGCGCACGGGCCTGAAGACAGTGGTCTGTC
>JALHUG010000230.1 GCA_022866185.1 Dehalococcoidia bacterium | reverse complement strand
GTAGATCATCTCGCTGCTGATATCGATGAAGAAGCTCACTATGCCCAGACGGAAGACGTTTCTCTCCACTCCGGGCACGATGGAATCCCTGGCGCCGGGCGGGGCAGCACCTGGCGGCGGCTTGGCGTCCTTAGCAGTCATCCGACCTACCGACGAAAGGGTAGCACCTGGTCGTTGTTTAGGACAGCGGCCACAGGCTCCGTGTTACGGCTTCAAGCCGCTGGCCATCCCGCGGGGCTGGGGAAGTTCGCCAACCACCGGCTGGCCGTGAATCTCCGCTTCTGGGGATGGCCCTTCCCCAATAGCGCCGTATCTGCTATAATCTCCGCAAATGGCTCAAGAGCCCAACGACTATACCGCGCGCGATATCCAGGTGCTGGAAGGGCTGGAGGCGGTGCGACGCCGCCCCAGTATGTACATCGGAAGCACCGACCAGCGTGGCCTGCATCACCTCATCTACGAAATCGTCGACAACAGCATCGATGAGGCGATGGCCGGCTTCTGCAACCGCATCGACATCGCCATCCAGCGCGATGGCCACGTGACCGTCAGCGACAACGGCCGCGGCATCCCCGTCGATACGCACGCCGGCACCGGCAAGTCGGCGCTGGAGACGGTGATGACCCTTCTCCACGCTGGCGGAAAGTTCGACCACCAGGCCTACAAGGTCTCCGGCGGCTTGCACGGCGTGGGCGCCGCTGTGGTCAACGCTCTCTCCTCAGAGATGAGCGTGGAGGTGCGCCGTAATGGCACGGTCTATCGCCAGGAGTACCAGCGGGGCGTGCCTCAAGGCCCCATCCGCAAAGTGCGGGGACCAGAGCACGGCCACAGCAGTGGAACCACCACCTGCTTCCTGCCTGACCACAAGGTCTTCCCAGCTCTGGACTACGATTTCGCTACCCTGACCCAGCGCTTTCGGGAGATGGCCTATCTCACCAAGGGCGTGTGGGTCCGCTTCGCCGACGAGCGGCGGGATCAGGAGACGAACTTCTACTTCGAGGGCGGTATCGCCAGCTTTGTGCTCCGCCTGAACAAGGACCGCGACGTCGTTCACCCCCAGCCGGTATACATGGAGGGCGCTGCCAACGGCACAATGATCGAGGTGGCGATCCAAAACAACGACGGCCTGTCCGAGTCCACCTTCAGCTTCGCCAACTGCATTAACACCATCGACGGCGGCAGCCACCTCACCGGCTTCCGAAGCGCTCTCACCCGCGTCCTGAACGACTACGCGCGCAAACAGAAGTTCCTCAAGGACAACGACGCCAACCTCTCCGGCGATGACGTTCGGGAGGGCCTGGCGGCGGTGATCAGTGTGAAGCTGCCTGAGCCCCAGTTCGAGGGGCAGACCAAGACGCGCCTGGGCAACGCCGAGGTTAAGGGCCAGGTGGAGTCGCTGGTGGGTGAGGAGCTCGGCCACTATCTGGAGGAGCACCCGACCGAGGCGCGGCGGATCCTCGAGAAGTGCATCATGTCCGCCCGCGCCCGCGACGCGGCCCGCAAGGCTCGCGACCTGGTGACCCGCAAGGGCTTGCTGGACGGCACCATGCTCCCCGGCAAGCTAGCCGACTGCTCGGAACGCGATCCGGGGCAGTGCGAGCTGTACATCGTGGAGGGCGACTCGGCGGGCGGCTCCGCCAAGCAGGGGCGCGACCGACGCTTCCAGGCCATCCTGCCGCTGCGGGGCAAGATCCTCAACGTGGAGAAGGCCCGCGCCGACAAGATCTTCGGCCACGCGGAGATCGCCGCCCTCATCAAGGCGTTGGGCACCGCCATCGACGAGGAGTTCGACCTGTCGCGCCTGCGCTACCATAG
>JALHUG010000229.1 GCA_022866185.1 Dehalococcoidia bacterium | reverse complement strand
TTATCTTCTCGCCGCTGAGGTGAGAAGTGGTTGTCATTATGCCATCGTACTGGGAGTCCTGAGCCAGGTCGTACGTTTGACTGACGACATTGATGCCGGGGGCCATCCGGGGGTCATCCCTGCCCACCAACTCCCCGTCTATGTAGACGTTGTGCTTCATCTTGAAGAGCTTGTCTCGATACTCCTGAGAGATTCTCATGGTTCCATCCTTTCAATCGTCAGGGTAGCGCCTCACCATCGGAGGGAAGAAGATCCACCTACTCCTATTATAGTCCATGCCAGCCTGGAAATCTGCTCCATCGACCTGGTGCTCCCGCTTCGCCTTGGTGGCTTGATTCTCAACCCTCCGCCTGAAGGGCATTGACTTAATAGTGCGGCAGTACAGGCTGCCCTTTGCAGGCAGACCTAAAGGTCTGCAGCTACGAAGCAGAGAGCAGCCAGGGTCGTAGCTGCAGGGCTTCAGCCCTGCCTTGTGTCGAGTTATTTTTTCATGACCATCGGGCTGGGGTTGTGTGTGAACGACGTGGATCAGCTCCTTGCGGCCGCTGGGATTCTTCGCTTCGCTGAGAATGACGCTGGCCGCCGCTGCCGCCCTGAGCGTAGCGAAGGGTCTCGCTTCAAGCGGCTCGCTGTTGCTGCAACTCGGGGATAATACACCCTGGCCGCCTACAGGTAGGCCCGCAGGCGCTCGACGAGGGCTTGCGCCTGCTCTTCAGGCGTCCCCGCCAGGAACTCGCGCTTTCTCTCGCTGGCCTCGGCCTGGGCCACGCCATCCACGATGGTCGGTGAGCCTGGGAGCCCTATCATCTCGGGGTCAACGTCTATGTCCGTGGCCGTCCAGACGGTGAGCGGCCCTTCGGCCTCCGCCCAGGCCTTGCGCTCCATGTCCATGAAGCGCGGCTCGTTGGCTCCTGCCTTCACCGAGGCCACGCAGGGCAGGGGCGCCTGGATGACCTCGTATCCGCCGGTCAGCTCTCGCCTGGCCTTCACCATCCCCGAGCCTGGCAGCACTTCCAGGTCTTCGGCATAGGTGATCTGGGCGGTGTTCAGCCACTCGGCGATGCCCGGCGGCACCTGGGCGGTGGCGCCGTCGGAGGACTCCTCGCCGCAGAGGATGAGGTCGTAGTCGCCGATCTTGCGGATGCCTTGGGCCAGGGTATAGGAGGTGGCCAGAGTGTCGGCGCCGGCGAAGGCCCTATCGCTCAGCAGGTAGGCCTCGTCAGCCCCCATAGCCAGCGCCAGGCGCAGATAGAGGACGAACGTGGGCGGCCCCATGGCCACGACGGTAACCCTGCCGCCGTGCTGTTCTTTCAGGGCGAGGGCCATCTCCAGGGCGTTCATGTCGGGGGGGTTGATCTCCGAGCGAACGCCATCCCGCTGGATGGTCCAAGTCTCGCTGTCCACCCTAATCTCTTCCGGCTTAGGGACCACCTTCACACAAGCGATAATGTGCAGCGGTCGCATCGCCCTCACCTACCACCGTTGCCGCCGCGGGCTCTCTTGACAGCCTCGATGAGGGGCGGCAGCACGTCGAACATATCATCGACGATGCAGTAGTCGGCCTGCTCGAAGATTGGGGCCTCTGCATCGGTGTTGATGGCTACGATGGTCTCGGCTTTCTCGATGCCCACGCTGAACTGGAAGGCGCCGCTGATGCCGCAGACGATGGCCAGTTTGGGACGAGTGACGTAGCCAGTCTGGCCGATCATGCGGTCACGCGACGCCCACCCCTCGTCCACGGGCACGCGCGACACCCCCACCTCGCCGTCGAGGAGGCTCGCCAGTTCATTGATGAGGGCGAGGTCGCCCTGGCAGCCCCTGCCGGCGGCCACCAGCACCTGGGCCCTGGTGATGTCCACGCCCTGGCCGTCAACGTGCTCCAGCACCTGAACCTTGATGTCCTCCTTGGCCAGGTTCACCGGCACGCTGACAACCTTGCCCTGCCTAGCGCCATCGGGCGCCGGCACTGCGAACACGCCGGGGCGCACGGTGGCCATCTGGGGCCGGTTGTCCGGGCACTTGATGTAGGCAAGGATGCCGCCGCCGAAGCCGGTTACCTCGCCGACCAGCAGGCCCGTGTCCTCTTCCAGCCTGAGGTCCGTGCAGTCAGCGGTGAGGCCGGTGCGCAGCCGCACGGCCAGGCGACCGGCCAGGTCGCGGCCGTTGGGGGTTGCTCCCAGGAGAAGGATGTCTGGCTTCCCCGCGAGGATAAGCTCCGTGAACGCTTTTGTGTAGCCATCGGTGGTGTACTGACGCAGCAGGGGATGATCCGCCACTCGCACCTCGTCGGCACCGGCAGCGATAGCCTCCTGCGCCAGGCCGCTCACCTGGTCGCCGAGGAGAACGCCCACAAGGGGGATGCTCCGCCCGTCGGTCAGCTCGCGCGCTTTGCCCACCAGCTCCAGGGATACGCCCGTCAATCGGCCCTGGTTCTGTTCCAGGTACACCCAGATGGCGCTGGCTTCCTGGGCACCGTACAGCGACTTGGTCATCGGCTACGGCCTCCTGGAGGCGACGTCGCTGGTCGCTGTCCGACCCTGCAGAGCCAGGTGGGCTACCTCGGCGAGGTCCATCACCCGCAGCTTCGACTCGGCAACTACGCTCAGGCTGGCCTCCAGGCAGGAAAGGCAGTGGGGGCAGCAGGTGACCACCACCTCTGCTCCCGTCTCGGCGGCCTCCCGCATCCTAAGGTCGGAGAAGCGCTCGCCGCCTGCCGTCTCCATCCACATCCGGCCGCCGCCACCGCCGCAGCAGAGCGTATCCTGGCGACTGCGCTCCATCTCCAGCAGCTCAAGGCCGGGAATGCTGCGAAGGACCTGGCGAGGCTCGTCGCATATGTCGTTGCGGCGACTCAGGTAACAGGGGTCGTGATAGGTTACCTTCAGCGGCAGCTTCTTCTCGAACTTCAGGCGCCCGTTCTCGATCAGCTCCAGAAGGTACTGGCTGTAGTGCAGGGGGCGAAAGCCGCCGCTGAGGTTGGGGTAGCGGTTGGCGAACATGTCGTAGCAGTGGGGGGAGATGGTGACCATCGTCTTGACCCCCGCCTCCTGGAAGAGGCGAGCGTTGGCGTCGATCATCTCCGCCAGGTACTCCTCGTGGCCCACGCTCCTTACGGGATCGCCGGAGCTGGGCTCGCGCTCTCCCAGGGTGCCGAAGGTCACGCCGGCCGCCTCGAGCAGCGACACCAGGGCGCGCGCCACCTTTTGCACTCGCCGGTCGTAGGCGGCGTCGTCGCCCACGTAGAGCAGGATCTCGTCCCCGGGCGCGAACTCCTTGACGGCCATGCCTTTCGCCCACAGGGGGCGCTCCGACGGCGGGCGGCCCCAGGCATTGCCGTCGAAGTAGATGTTCCAGAGCAGGGTAGGGAGGCCGGGAGGAACCTGACGCTCCTTCCAGGCCAGGCGGCGCAAGCCGAGACTGGCCTTGGTGATGTCCACCTCGTGGGGGCAGCGACTCTCGCACCACAGGCAGGTGGTGCACAGCCACAGACCGTCGCTCCAGCCCGGCAACCCCAGTTGGGCCTGGCGAACGATCTTGCGGATGCTGATCGTCTCCTCTTTCACCAGCCCCCAGGGGCAGATGGCTGTGCACACGCCGCACTGGAAGCAGGACGCTGCCGCTCCGCCCGTGGCCTTGTCGACTCGTTCCCAGGTCGCGTCTTCCAGGAATACGCTGTCAACTGGCTGGCTCGCCACTGGCCACTCCCTCGGCTACTTTCCGCGCATAGTTCTGGACCACCGCGTGCATCTCCCGCATCTTGGCAGCGAACTCCTTGCCTTCCGATGCCGAGATCCACTTAAGCTGTAGCCGCTCGGGCTCGATGCCCTGGCGGGTGAACTTGCGATGCCAGAACTGGAATCG
>JALHUG010000228.1 GCA_022866185.1 Dehalococcoidia bacterium | reverse complement strand
CGATGGTCCAGTATTCCTTGGGCACGAAGCTCTGTATCTCCCTCTCCCGCTCCACCACCAGGCGCAGGGCCACCGATTGCACCCGCCCCGCCGAAAGGCCACGTGCCACCTTCTTCCAGAGAAGCGGGCTCAGGTTGTAGCCCACCAGGCGGTCGAGGATGCGACGAGCCTGCTGCGCCTGCACCAGTTGCATATCGATGGCGCGGGGGTGACGGAAGGCCTCCCGCACCGCCTGAGGGGTGATCTCGTGGAAGACCACTCGTCGCAGGGACGTTTCGTCCAGGCCGGCCGCCTGCACCAGGTGCCAGGCGATGGCTTCGCCCTCGCGGTCGGGGTCGGTGGCCAGGAAGATGACCTGCGCTCCCTTGCTGGCGGCGGCTATCTCGCTCACCACCTTCCGTTTATCCTTGGGGACGATGTAGTAGGGTTCGAAGCCGTGCTTGACATCCACCCCCAAGGCTGACTGGGGCAGGTCGCGCACGTGGCCAACGGAGGCCTTCACATCGTACTGACGGCCAAGGATGTTGGCCACGGTACGAGCCTTGGCGGGCGATTCCACCACCACCAGGCTCTTGCCATTGTTCTTTGCCATACGGGTCATACTCCGTAGACGGCGCCAGCCTCGCGGGTACGCACGTAGCTCATCGGGCCTATCTGGCGTACCAGGCCCTTCAGCTCCAGCATGGCCAGAGCGCTGCTCACAGCAGCGATGGGCAGGCCGCTACGGCGGCGCACTTCGTCGATATGGATGGGCTCCCTGGATATATGACGCAGGAGGCGTTCTTCCGTATCGGTGGCGGGGATCAGTTCCTTCATCTCCATCTGCTGAGGGACCATGGTCAGGTTCAGCTCCTCCAGGATGTCCTGCACGCTCTGCACCAGCTTGGCCCCCTCCTGGATGAGACGATGGGTGCCACGGCTCTGGACAGAGAAGACGCTGCCAGGTACGGCGAACACCTCTCGGTTCTGCTCCAGGGCCAGGTTGGCGGTGATCAGGGCGCCGCTCTTCACGTCGCCCTCTACCATCAGCACGCCCAGGCTCAGGCCGGCCATGATGCGATTGCGACGGGGGAAGTACTCGCCCCGCGGCTGGGTGCCCAGCGGGTAGTCGCTCACCAGCGCTCCGCGCTCGCAGATCTCCTGGGCCAGCTTGACGTGCTCGGGCGGATAGACAATGTCCAGGCCGCAGGCCATCACGGCGATCGTCCTGCCGCCGCTATCCAGGGCGGCACGATGAGCTATCGAATCGATGCCCCTGGCCAGGCCGCTGACGATGGTTACCCGCTGGGCGGCGATGTCGGTGGCCAGATGCTCGGCCACCTGGCGACCGTAGGGAGTGGGGCGACGGGTGCCCACCACTGCCAGCGCCCACTCGTCGGCCTCGGTCAGCTCACCCCGCAGGTAGAGAACGGGGGGGAGGTCATAGATCTCCTTGAGGCGCGGCGGATAGGCGGGGTCGTTCCAGGTGATGGCTTGCACGCCGTGGCGGGCCAGGTGCTCCACCTCCGCTTAGGGGGAGATCTTGGGGCGCTGGGCGACGACAGCCGCCGCCGTCTTCTCATCCAGACCGGCTGCTCGCAGCTCGGCGGGGGTAGCCGTCCAGGCGTTCTCCAGGCGGCCGAAGTGCTTCTCCAAAAGCGAATACCGCGCCCGGCCGATGCCGGGTACGCGGTTGAACGCCACCCAGTACTGAATATCACTCTTTTGGGCCGTCATAAGCGGCACACATTGTAGCACGGGCCTGGGGAGAAGACAAAGGCGAGAAGCTGTGGTGTGAGGCTAGCGCCGGTAGCAGCCTACGCCAGCCAGCGCCTCCTGGCATACCATGCGCCTGAGGTGAGAGGGGCGAGCGCGACCACAGCCGCCAGGACTGCTGCCCGAGGCAGGCCGTTGTCGTCGAGCAAGCCACCGCCGCCAGTGGCCGGCAGCATCGCAGGTGCTCTCACGGGTGTCGGTGTGACCACCGGCGTGGCGTTGGGGGTGGGTGTGGGTTGGGGGATGGACGTGGCCGCTGGCGTGGGCGTGGCCTCGGGAGTAGCCGGCGAAGGAGTGACGGTGGGCGGCGGCGCAGCAGTCGGGGGGACCTCCGGCGTCGGCGTCTCGGGCGCGGGCGGCTGAGGCGTGGGCGGCTGAGGTGCGATCGTGCGTGTGGGAGTAACAGTCGACGTGGGCGTGGGCGCGGGTGTCGGCGGTATGCCTAGCCGGTCGTGCACGAAGATGTCATCACTGCCGTTGGTGTCATCCATCACCAGGTTGCCTGCCGATGACTCGAAGGCGACGTAACGGCCATCGGCGCTGAGCGCGGGGTAGCGGCTCCAATCGTTCCCCTCGTAGCCGGCGTAGTTCACGCTCACCCGCTCGGTGGCCCCCGTCTGACAGTCGTGAACGAAGACGTCATAATCGTCGCCGGCGTCCCCCGGGACCAGGTTCGAGGCCTGCGACTGGAAGGCGACGTAGCGGCCGTCGGCGCTTATGGCGGGGAACTCGCTCGTGGCGTTCCCCTCGTTGCCAGCGCTGCTCACGCTCACCCGCTCGGTCGCCCCCGTCTGGCGGTCATGCCAGAAGACGTCATGGTTGCCGTTGGTGTCGCCCGGAACCAGGTTGGAAGCCCACGCCGCGAAGGTCACATAGCGGCCATCGGCGCTGATGGCGGGCCACTGGCTCTCCTCGTTCCCCTGGTTGCCAGCGCTGTCCACGCTCACCCGCTCGGTGGCGGTGGCCCCCGCTTCGTCGAAAATGCCGTCGCCGTCCGTATCGCGATCATGGACGAAGATATCCACAACGCCGTTGGTGTCCTCTGCCACCAGGTTGGACGCCCAGGACTGGAAGACGACATAGCGGCCGTCGGGGCTCATGGCGGGGTCTGTGCTGTGGGCATTCCCTTCCCCGGTCAGCACCCGGGTGGCGATGGCCCCCGCTTCGTCGAAAATGCCGTCCCCGTCTGCATCGCGGTCGTGGACGAAGATGTGCTCGTAGCCGTTGGTGCCCTCAGGCACCAGGTTCGAGGCTTGCGACGAGAAGGCGACGTAGCGGCCATCAGAGCTGATAGCAGCGTGCTGGCTCCACCAGTTCCCCTCGTTGCCGGCGCTGTCCACACTCACTCGAGTGGTGGCCCCCGTCTGGCGGTCGTGCACGAAGACATCGATATCGTCGTTGGTGTCCCCCGCGACTAGGTTCGAGGCCTGCGACGCGAAGGCGACGTAGCGGCCGTCGGCGCTGATAACAGGGTTCGCGCTGACGCTGTTCCCCTGGTTGCCGGCGCTGTCCACGCTCACCAGCTCGGTCGCCCCCGCCTGGCGGTCGTGGACGAAGACGTCCGCAAAGTCGTTGGTATCTCCCGGTACCAGGTTGCTGGCGTAGGAATGGAAGGCGACGTAGCGCCCGTCGGCGCTGATGGCGGCAGCCCAGCTATGGGCGTTCCCCTCGTTGCCGGCGCTGTCCACGCTGACCCTTTCGGTGGTCCCCGTCTGGCGGTCGTGGACGAAGATATCGCTCACGTTGTTGGTGTCGCCCGGTACGAGGTTGGAGGCGGACGATCGGAAAACCACGTATCGGCCGTCGGCGCTGAGGTCTTGGCAGCGGCCCTCCGGCCCCCCGCACGAATTGCGGTTCCCCTCATTCCCGCCACTGTCCAGGCTGACCCTTTCAGTGATCCCCGTCTGGCGGTCGTAAACGAAGACATCGTCCACGCTGTTGCTGTCGCCGGGTACGAGGTCCGAGGCGTTCGAGCAGAAGGCGACATAGCGGCCGTCGGGGGTGACAGAGGCGTCCCAACTGGCGCCGTTCGCCTCATCGCCGGCGCTGGGCACACTCGCCTCTTCTGTGGTCCCCGTCTGGCGGTCGTGGACGAAGACATCGCGAGCGAGGCCGTCGCCAGGTACTAGGGGGGCGGACGAGTCGAAGGCGACATAGCGGCCGTCGCCGCTGATAGCAGCCTCCCTACTACTGCCGTTCGCCTGATTGCCAGCGCTATCCACACTCACCCGATCGGTGGTCCCCGTCTGGCGGTCGTGGACGAAGATATCGTAGCGGTTGTTGGTGTCTCCCGGAACCAGGTTCGAGGCGTTGGATTGGAAGGCGACGTAACGGCCGTCGGCGCTGGTCGCCGGATAGTAGCTCGAACTGTCGCCCTGATTCCCTGCGCTGTCCACGCTGACTAGCTCGGTGGTGCCCTGAGGGCTGGCGCCCGTCTCCCCGCCAGCGGCAAGCACCAGGGCCAGGGCGAACAGGCAGGACATCAGAATGAGGCTTCGTCTGCGGCTGCCGGGGTGGGGCATCGGCTTCCTCCAGATATGCGCTAGATTCTGGCCGGCTACTCCCCTATGATATAGCACCGCCAGGGATTGTCAAGCGTCTGGAGAAAGGCCGATCTCGAACTACCTCCCCCCGTTGCCGCCGTTGCCCGGCGGCGGGGGCTCCTGCTTGATCACCCGCACTCGCTTGATGCGGTGACCGCTGACGGAGAGGATGCGCACGACCAGGCCATCCACTCTGATCTCCTCGCCGACGGAGGGCATCTTGCCCAGATGGTGGAACACGAAGCCGCCCACGGTGTCGAAGTCGCCCTCCTCCACCTCAATCCCGAACAGCTCCTGAAGGGCGTCGATGCTCAGGCGGGCGTCCAGAATGGCCTCGGTCTCGCTGACTCGATGGATGGTCTCCTCCTCCACATCGAACTCGTCGGCGATCTCGCCCACGATCTCTTCGACGAGGTCCTCGATGGTCACCAGGCCGGCGGTGCCACCGTATTCGTCCACCACGATGGCTATGGACAGCTTGTTCTGCCGCATCTCGGCCAGCAGCTCATCCACCTTCTTGCTCTCGGGGACGAAATAGGGCGGGCGAGCCACGGCCTTGATGTCGGTTGGCTTGGCACTGTTGGCCAGATAGCCCAGCACCTCGCGGTCGTAGACCACCCCGACGATGTTGTCGATGGTGTCCTCGAAGATGGGAATGCGGCTGTAGCCCCGCTCGACGATGACGCGAGCGATGTCCTCGAAGTTGCTGTCGCTGGGCAGGGCAACGATATCGATGCGTGGCACCATGATCTCGCGAGCGGTGGTCTCCTCCAGCGCCATGATCCTGCGGATCATTTCCCTCTCGTCCTCATCGATCAGGCCTGCACTCCCCTCTATCTCCAGCAGGCGCAAGAGCTCATCCGTCTCATCCTGGGGGTCTGTGCTCTCTGCTCCCAGCCTTCGCCAGCGGAGGATGGCACGCGCCGGCAGGTCCAAGAGAGCGGATGGCAGACGGAAAAGAAACCTAACCAAATCGACAAAAGGAGACAGATAGACCGCCCACCTCTGGGGATTGCGCGATACCATCAGCCGCGGTATGGCCTGGATCACCGCCAGGGTGATGAGGGCAGCAAAGAAGGTGACAGTCAGCACAGCCCAGTTGTGCCCGGCCTCGTGCAAGACGACATAAACGACTATGGCGGTGCTGCCGATGAGAGCGAGGTTGCGGGCCAGAACGAGGGCTGCATAGACGGTGTGTCTCTCCTGAAGGTAGCGGGTCAGGATCTGCGACCGAGATGCTCCTCTTCCTGCCAGCAGGCGCAGGCGAGTTCGATGGCTGGCGACAGACGCCGCCTCGGCTGCTGTCACCAGGGTTAGCAGAGCAACGGCCGCCACCAGCAGCACCAGCCCGGGCCAGGTACTACGGTCCACGCTCTGTCGCCGCCCTTCCCTTTCGGCGAGACCGCCGCTTCGGCTGAATGCGAGCCGGAATCCCCACTGCCAGCGTATCCGCCGGCACGTCTCGATTCACCACGGAGCCGGCGGCGGTAGTGGCGCCATCGCCCACCCGCACCGGAGCCACCAGCATCGTATCGCTGCCGATGAAGGCTCCCTGGCCGATAACCGTGCGATGCTTGCTCACGCCGTCGAAGTTGCAGGTGACTGTCCCCGCCCCGATGTTCGCCTCGTCGCCCACCTGGGCATCGCCCACGTAGCCAAAGTGGCCCATCTTGGCACCCCGCCCCAGGCGCGACTTCTTCACCTCAGCGAAGTTGCCTACGTGTACGCCGCTGGCCAAGTGGCTGCCCGGCCGCAGGTGGCTGAAGGGCCCGACACTCACGTCGCCCTCAAGCACTGCGCCCTCCACCACCGAGGCCACAACCCGACAGCGGTCGCCGATCGTGGAGTCGCTGACGATGGTGTTGGGGCCGATGTGGCAGGCCCTGCCGATGTGAGTGCGGCCGGAGATGACAGTGTTGGGATGGATGACGGTCTCGGCGCCCACGCTGACGCCATCCTCGATGTAGGTGGTGGCCGGGTCCACGATGGTAACCCCCGCCAGCATCAGATCCTGGCAGAGCCGCTGGCGTGCCAGCGCCTGCACCCGCGGGCGTGATAAGGCTTCGATTGCCCGCTCCTGGGCTGCTGCATAGCCTTCCTGGGCGATGGCCTGCCTGAGCTGAGCTCGCAACGAGGGCGTAAGCTCCAGGCCCAGCTCTGTGGCCAGTCGCTTGACCTGAAGCCCCAGCCGAACCGCCTCGCCCGCTGGATGTGCTGCTGCCGCTGTCTTTGCTCTTGCCATCGCTTGCTACAACAAGAGGAGCCCTAAGCTGATGTTGCCATCACGGCCGCCAGCCGATCCTTCATCCGTTAGACCTTTCCTAAGCACGAAGTGAGATGAGGAGAGCGAAGATAGCACGATAGACGTGAGCCAGTCAGAACGCGTGGGGTTTGACAGGCGAGGGCGTTGAGGGGTCTCGGTCGACCAACGAAAGGACCGCAACGGTCGAATTCGCCGCCTAAAGGCGGCTCTGCTTCTTCAGCGTCCAAGAACTACAACCTTCTTGCTGCCGCGCCGCTGTTACTCTTTCATCGCGTCGGCAACGGCGCCACACTCTTACTACAATACTAGCCATAGGCCCCCTGGCCTGTCAAGACGGGTACGACGCGAACCTACCTGCCGACAGGCAGGCGTGCTATAATCCACTCGCGTTTGCACAGCCAGGTCTGCCCTGTCGGCAGGCGGATGCTCTTCAATATGGTCAGCCAGCAGATTCGCGACACCTTCCTCCGCTTCTTCCAGGAGCGAGGGCACAAAGTGATCCCCAGCGCACCCCTCGTGCCGGTGGGTGACCCCACCCTGCTCTTCACCAGCGCCGGCATGGTGCAGTTCAAGCCCTACTTCGAGGGTCGAGTCACCCCGCCCTCGCGCCGCCTGGCCTCCGTGCAGAAATGCTTCCGCACCAGCGACATCGATTCGGTGGGCGACACCGCCCACCTCACCTTCTTCGAGATGCTGGGCAACTTCAGCATCGGCGATTACTTCAAGGCAGAGGCCATCCCCTGGGCCTGGGAGTTGGTGACCGACAAGAGCTGGTTCGCGATGCCCAAGGAGCGCCTCTGGGCCGCCGTCTACCTCGACGACGACGAGGCCTTCGACCTGTGGCGCAAGGTTGGCGTCCCCGCCGAGCGCATCGTGCGCTACGGCGAGGAGCACAACTACTGGTTCTGCGGCACGGTGGGCCCCTGCGGGCCCTGCAGCGAGCTCCACTACGACTTCGGCCCAACGCCCGGCTGCCCCGAGTGCCAGCGCGACCAGTGCCACCCGGCGGTGGAGTGCGGGCGCTTCCTGGAGATATGGAACCTGGTGTTCACCACCTACTTCCTGCACCCCGACGGCTCGCGCACCCTTCTGCCAGCCAAGAACATCGACACCGGCGCCGGCCTGGAGCGCATGGCGGTCGTCCTCCAGGGCGTGCGCTCGGTGTACGAGACCGACCTCTTCGCCCCCATCATCGAGCGGGTGGAGCGGGTGACCGGCCGCCGCTACGGCCAGGACGACGCCACCGATCGGGCGATGCGCATCGTCGCCGAGCACACGCGGGCGGCGGCGTTCCTAATAGCAGACGGCGTCATGCCCGGCAACGAAGAGCGGGGCTACGCCGTACGCCGCATCCTGCGGCGAGCGATCTACCACGGCCAGCACTACCTGGGGCTCAGCGAGCCCTTCGTCGCCAAGATGGTACAGGCGGTCGTCGATGTGATGGGCGAGGCCTATCCGGAAGTGCGGCAGCAACAGGAATTCGCCCTGCGCGTGCTCGGAGGCGAGGAGGAGCGGTTCGAGGAGACACTGAGCCGGGGAACTGACCTGCTCTCGGCCGAGCTACTGCCAGCGCACGAAGGCGCGGTTCGCATAGTCAGCGACTGGGCGCAAGCCATTGACGCCGTAATGACGCAGCGGCCCGCCGACGAGTGGGTACCATACTTGAGCGGACCCAGCGATAGAGCACGGAGCGCCCTAGTGAATATGACCCTCCTGATCGGGACAATGACACCCGAAGGCATCCCCTGGGAACGTGTGCCGCACTGGCTCGTCGGGAAAGCTCTCTCGGCTGTGAGGAAAGCCCTCGACGACGCCACGGCAACCATTGAACACGAACTGCGCGGTACGCTACAGGCGGTATTTGATCGCACAGGCGCCCAGAACCTGGTAGACCCAAAGGTGCTGTCCCTCGCAAGACAGGAGCTCAGCGAAAAGGAGGAACTGATCAGGGAAAAGGTTAGGCAAGTGAAGCAAGCCGCGGGAGAACTAGAAAAGGCCCTCAGCGGCCGTGAGGTGTTCGTTCTGGCCGACACCTACGGCTTCCCCATGGAGCTGACCCGCGAGATCGCCCGCGAGCGCGGCTTCACCATCGATGAGGAGGGCTTCGAAAGGCTGATGGAGGCCCAGCGCGAGCGCGCTCGCGCCGCCGCCAAGTTCACCGCTGAGGGGCCAGCCGCAGGCTACGATGCCCTGGCCGGCTTGGAGACCCCCTTCCTCGGCTACGAGACGCTCACCGCCCAGACCACCGTCGTCGCCCTGCTGAAGGACGGTGGCCAGACAGAGAGCGTCTCGGAGGGCGAGGCGGTGGAGGTCATCCTGCGCGAGACGCCCTTCTACGGCGAGGCCGGCGGCCAGGTCGGCGATGCAGGGGAGATCGTCGGGCCGCACGGGCGGGTACAGGTAGACGATACCCAGCGGCCCGCCGAGAAGCTCATCGTCCACCGCGGCCGCGTGCTGGAGGGGCGCATCGCCGTCAACGACGCCGTGGTCGCCCAGGTGGACGAGGCCCGCCGCGACATAATGCGCAACCACACCGCCACCCACCTCCTCCATGCCGCCCTGCGCCGGGTGCTGGGCAGCCACGTCCGCCAGGCGGGCTCGCTGGTGGCCCCCGACCGCCTGCGCTTCGACTTCACCCACATGGAGGCCCTCAAGCCGGAGGAGCTGGCGGAGATCCAGCGCATAGTGAACGAGAAGATCCGCGCTGACTTGCTGGTGACCACCCGCGTCTCCAGCTTCGATGAGGCCATGAAGGAGGGCGTGCTCGCCTTCTTCGACGAGAAGTACGGCGACCAGGTGCGGGTGGTGGAGACAAAGGAGGGCGGCGAGCGCTTCAGCGGCGAGCTATGCGGCGGCACCCACTGCTCGGCCACCGGCCAGATAGGGCTGTTCCTCATCGTGGGGGAGAGCAGCATCGGCGCCGGCATGCGCCGCATCGAGGCCGTCACCGGCCGCGCCGCCGAGGCCTACGTCCAGGAGCAACTGGCCGCCCTGGAAGGCGCCAGCCGCCGCCTGGGAACTGTGGCCAGCGACCTGGAGGCCAAGGTGGTCGCCCTCCTCTCGGACCTGGACAGCGAGCGCAAGCGAGCGCAGGCCCTGGAGCGAGCGCTGGCTGCTCCCGCCGCCGAGGCCCTCGTCGGCAAGGCGCGGGCGGTGGACGGCATCCCCCTGCTGGCGGCGCGGGTCGATGCCCCCAGCCAGGACGCCCTGCGCCACATGGGCGACGTCCTGCGCCAGCGCCTGGGCTCCGCCGTCGTCGTTCTGGGGACAGTGCTCGATGGACGGCCGGCCTTCATGGCGATGGTCACCCCCGACCTGGTGAAGCGCGGCCTCCACGCCGGCCACATCCTCAAGCGGGTGGCCTCGGCTGCCGGCGGCGGTGGCGGTGGCCGCCCCGAGATGGCCCAGGGCGGCGGCACCGACGCCAGCAAGCTGGACGAAGCCCTCG
>JALHUG010000227.1 GCA_022866185.1 Dehalococcoidia bacterium | reverse complement strand
CGTCTTCTCTGTCCAGAGCCGTGGCACCCATCGTCTCATCCAGGAGGGGGCCAAGCTGGTGCAGAGCGTGCAGGACATCCTGGAGGAGCTGAACCTGACCATGGTCCCTCAGCAGATGGAGATGAAGGAGCTGATCCCCGCCACCGATACGGAAGAACGCCTCCTGCGTCATATCTCTAGGGATCCCATCCATATCGATGAAGTGCGCCGCCGTAGCGGCCTGCCCATCGCTGCCGTGAGCAGCGCTCTGGCCATGCTGGAGCTAAAGGGCCTGGTACGCCAGATAGGCCCGATGAGCTACGTGCGTACCCGCGAGGCTGGCGCCGTCTACGGAGTATGACCCCTGTGGCAAAAAGAGATAGCAGGAGCCTGGTGGTGGTGGAATCGCCCGCCAAGGCTCGTACCGTGGCCAACATCCTCGGTGGCGAGTACGAGGTGAAGGCCTCCGTTGGCCACGTGCGCGACCTGCCCAAGTCAGCCCTGGGGGTGGATGTCAAGCACGGCTTCGACCCCTACTATATCGTCCCCAAGGAGAAACGGCGGGTGGTGAGCGAGATAGCCGCCGCCAGCAAGGGAGCGCAGGTCATCTTCTTGGCCACCGACCCCGACCGCGAGGGCGAAGCCATCGCCTGGCACCTGGTGCAGGCGGCCGGCCTGGACGAGGCCTCCCTGCAGCGAGTGGTCTTCCACGAGATCACTCCTCAGGCGGTGCGGGAGGCCTTCCGTCACCCCCGCGCCATCGATATGCAACTGGTGCAGGCGCAGCAGGCCCGTCGTATCCTCGACCGCCTGGTGGGCTACAACCTGAGCCCGCTTCTCTGGAAGAAAGTGGCACGTGGCCTTTCGGCGGGGCGGGTGCAATCGGTAGCCCTGCGCCTGGTGGTGGAGCGGGAGAGGGAGATACAGAGCTTCGTGCCCAAGGAATACTGGACCATCGAGGCCCAGCTATCGAAGGCCGATGATCCCCAGAGCTTCCGTGCCAAGCTGACGGGGCTGGCTGGCAAGCGGAAGAAGCTGGAGATCGCCAGCCAGCAGGAGGCCGATCGCCTGGTTCACCTTCTCCAGTCGGCGGCCTACGGGGTGGCCGCTGTCCAGAAGAAGAAGCAGGCGCGGCGGCCTTCGCCACCCTTCATCACCAGCACCCTCCAGCAGGAGGCCGCCCGTCGCCTGGGCTTCACCGCTCAGAGGACGATGCGCATCGCCCAGCAGCTCTACGAGGGGCTGGCCATCAGCGGCGAAGGCGAGGTAGGGCTCATCACCTACATGCGCACCGACTCCACTCAGGTGGCCGATTCGGCCAGGGAGGAGACGCGGGCCTATATTCGGGAGAAGTTTGGCGAGCCTTACCTGCCTCCCTCGCCCCGCGTATACAAGAAGAAGGTGAAGAGAGCGCAGGAGGCCCATGAGGCCATCCGCCCTACCTCCACCTATCGCGAGCCGGAGAAGGTTCGGCCCTACCTCAACCGCGAGCAGGACCGTCTGTATACTCTCATCTGGCAGCGAATGGTGTCCAGCCAGATGGCCGACGCCCTCTACGACGTCACCACGGTGGACATCGAGGCCAAGCCTTCCGCCGGCCGCGACGCCTACCTCCTTCGCGCCGTCAATACCCAGATGGCCTTCCCCGGCTACCGTCATCTCTACACCGAGGCAAGGGAGGAAGGCGAGCAGGAGGAGGACCTGGGCAAGAACCCTCTGCCCGAGCTGGCGGCGGGCGATCTCCTCCCGCTCCTCGGGCTCTTCCCTGAGCAGCACTTCAGCGAGCCGCCTCCTCGCTATACCGAGGCCAGCTTGATAAGGGCTTTGGAGGAGAATGGCATTGGCCGGCCCAGCACCTACGCGCCGACTATCGCCACTGTCCAGGGACGAGGCTACGTGCAAAGGGAGAACGGCCGCCTACGGCCGCAGGAGCTGGGGTTCGTTGTCAACGATCTGCTGACCACCTACTTCCCCGATATCGTGGACGTGAACTTCACCGCCGAAATGGAGGAGGAACTGGACGAGATCGCTCGCGGCGAGAGGCCGTGGCAGCCGGTGGTGGAGGGCTTCTACGCTCCCCTGATGAAAGCCCTGGCCGTCGCCCGCGAAGCACCGGTGGTTCATCAGGAGACGAGCGAGGTATGCGATCAATGCGGCCAGCCGATGGTCATTCGCTGGGGTCGGAAGGGCCGTTTTCTGGCCTGCTCTGGCTATCCCCAGTGTCGAAACACTCGACCGTTGGAGGGGGATGGAGAGCCTTTGCCTGCTGTCGAGGAGACCTGCCCCGAGTGTGGCTCCCCCATGGTCGCCAAGCGGGGCCGCTATGGGGCCTTCCTATCCTGCTCCCGTTATCCTCAGTGCCAGGGCACACGACCCTTGCTGGTGAAGACGGGCGCTCGCTGCCCTCTGTGCGGCGGCGACATTGTGGAAAAGCACAGCCGCCGTGGCCGTGTCTTCTACGGCTGCGCCAACTACCCCTCGTGCCAGTTCACCACCTGGAGCCGCCCTCTGCCCACACCCTGCCCTGAGTGTGGCGGCCTACTGCTGGCCGCGCGCGAGGGCCGCGGCCGCTGTAGCCAGTGCCGCTGGCAGGGCCAATCGCCGCAGGAGGCGCCCGAGGCAACGGGCCTGCCGGTAGGCCACCGCTAGTCTAGGCAAGGCCGACATGGAGAAGCTGCTTCCGGCCTACCTGCGCTTTCTTCGGGCTGAGCGCAACCTTTCGCCCTATACCCTGCGCAACTATGAGAACGACCTCCGTTCATTCTTCTGCTATGCCGAGGATGCCGATCGGGACATCCGCGACGTCGATCGCTATCTTCTGCGCGGCTACTTGGCCAAGCTGAGAGAGCAGAAGATGGCTTTGGGCAGCATCGTCCGCAAGGTGAGCAGCATCCGCTCCTTCTATCGCTTCCTGGTTCGCCAGGGCCACATCGAGCAAGACCCGCTGGCAGGCATGCACAGCCCCAAGAAGGGGCGGCGCCTGCCCAGCTTCCTTTCGGTCAGTCAGGTTCTGGCCATTCTGGGCGCAGTGGAGGGCGATAGCCCCAAGGCCCTGCGCGACCGGGCTATCCTGGAGCTTCTGTACGCCAGCGGCGTTCGCCTGAGCGAGCTGGTGGCCCTAGACACCAGCGACCTAGATGTCAGCGAGCAGGAAGTGCGGGTAGTGGGCAAGGGCAACAAGGAACGCATCGCCCTCATGGGGAGGGCGGCGGCGGCCGCACTGCGACGCTATATGCGCGAGGGGCGGCCCGCCCTGGTTCGTCGTCCCCACGAACGGGCCCTTTTCCTCAACAAGGAAGGCGGGCGGCTCTCGGCGCGCGCGGTGCAGATGATGCTGCGCCGCTGCGCCCTCAAGGCCGGCCTCGACGAGCGAGTGTTCCCCCACCTGTTGCGTCACACCTTCGCCACCCATATGCTGGACGGTGGGGCCGACCTGCGGGTGGTGCAGGAGCTTCTGGGCCACACCAGCGTGGCCAGTACCCAGATCTACACCCACGTCAGCGAGGCCGAGAAGCGGCGCGTGTACAATGCTGCCTTCTACAATGTGTGGAGGTCGCGGCAAAGGCGGAGCGAGGAAGGATGAGATTCCTTCTTGTCAATGGGCCTAACCTGAACACCCTGGGCAAGCGCCAGCCCCACATCTACGGCACCCTCACCCTGAAGGAGATCGAGGCGAGGGTCGTCCAGCGGGCAGCCGAGCGCGGGGTGGAGATCCGGTGCTTCCAGTCCAACCACGAGGGGGCCATTATCGACTTCATCCAGGCGGAGGCTGCGGAGGCGCAAGGCATCATAATCAATCCCGGCGCCCTCACCCACTACGGACTGTCCCTGCGGGATGCCCTGGAGGGCTGCGGCTTGCCCTTCATCGAAGTGCATCTGTCCGACATCAATGCCCGCGAACCCTTCCGCCGCCACTCGGTGATGGTCGACATTGCTGCGGGGCAGATATCCGGCCAGGGGTGGGAGGGCTACCTGCGTGCCCTGGACGCGCTGGCGGCTCTGGTGAGAGAGGAGGGCCGTGAGTAGCCGACTGGACAGGCTTAGGCAGAAGATGGCGGAGGTGGAGCTGGACGGCCTTCTGGTCAGCAGCCCCGTGGAGGACACCTTCGGAAACGTCGGTGCCAATCGCCGCTATCTCTCCGGCTTCACCGGCTCTGTAGGCTATCTGCTCATCACCCAGGAGGCGGCCTTCATCGCTGTCGACTTCCGCTACCACGAGCAGGCCCAGCGCGAGGCTCCGGGCTTCACCCTCTTCCCGACCAGCAGCCCCCTGCCCGACTGGTTCGCCTCGCTGATGGGCGAGGCACAGTTGGCGGGCAAGAGGCTGGGCTTCCAGGCAGGCGATATCACCTTCGCCACCTATCAGGCGATCGCGAAGGCTGTCAAGGACATGCCCGCCACCCAGCGGCCGAAACTGCTGGCGGTGCCGCCTCTGGTGGAGCAACTACGGGCGATCAAGGATGCGGACGAGCTGGCGGCCATCCAGCGGGCCGTCGACTTGGGCGACGAGGCCTTCGTGGCCATCGCTCAGCGCATCGAGCCCGGCTGGACGGAGGCACAGGCGGCCTGGGAGATCGAGAAGTACATGCGCGAGCACGGCGGCGAGGGCGTTTCCTTCGAGATCCTCGTGGCCGCCGGGCCCTGGGCGGCGATGCCGCACGCCCGTCCTCGTGACGAGAAGATACGGAAGGGCGAGCCGATTATCATCGACATGGGCGTGCGTCTGGGCGGCTACTGCTCCGACCTCAGCCGCACGCTCTTCCTCGGCCAGCCGGACGAGCAATTCGACAAGATCTACGATATAGTTTTGACAGCCCAACTGACGGCGGAGGCGCTTATCGGCAGGGACATGACCGGCGAGCAGGCCCACCTGCTGGCCCACAACGTGATCGCCGAGACAGGCTACGGCGAGAACTTCGGCCACGGCCTCGGCCACGGCGTCGGCCTGCAGGTTCACGAGACGCCCCGCCTGGCTCGCGCCTCCAAGGATGTGCTGGCCGATGGCATGGTATTCACCATCGAGCCGGGCATCTACGTCAGCGGCTGGGGTGGCGTCCGCATCGAGGATATGGTAGTGCTGGAGGATGGCCGTGCGCGGGCGCTGACCAAGGCGCCCAAACTGGGCGTTGCCGCTGGCGTGCAGAGGAGTGGGAGCTGAGACCGATGTTTCGAGTCGGTAGCTGGTTCATGAGTGGTGGGTTCCGGGCTCCCGGCTTCACCCACAACCCCAGCCTGAAGGCTGGGGCATGGGGAAATGAATCCGATGCCCCCGCCTTGAGGCGGGGGTCGAGAATCAAGCCACCAACGGCGAACCGGCCATTTTGCGTTCCTAGTATGACCCTTCGGCAGGAGGATTTGGTGCGATGACAGATTCCGTTGACGGTCGTGAATCCGCCAGCAGCCCCCCGGAGCGCGGGGCAGTGCCTCGCGGGCCTATGGCCTGGTTCCTGGCCACGCGCCCCTGGTCCTTCCCGGCGTCCATCGTACCGATGCTGGTGGGTGGCGCCCTGGCCTATCGGGCCGACTTCTGGGACTGGCCTCTCTTCTTGCTCACCCTTGTGGGGGGCCTCTTCTTCCACATCGGTGCTAACCTCACCAACACCTACTTCGACTTCCAACGGGGCGCCGATACCGTTGCCCACGCCGATGACAGGACGCTGGTGGACAACATGCTGCGGCCCAGAGATGTCCTCCTGCTGACCGGGTTCTTCTTCCTGGCTGGCTCTGGCATCGGCGGCTATCTGGCCTTCCAGAGCGGCTGGGAGCTCCTGGCGCTGGGCGCCGCCGGTCTGTTCCTAGGCCTCTTCTACACGGCCAGCCCCCTGGGGTACAAGTATCGAGCCCTGGGGGATGTGGGCATATTCATCTCCTTCGGCCCATTGCTGGTGCTGGGGACCTACTTCGTGCAGACGGAGAAGCTGAACCTCTTGCCCCTACTCTTTTCCCTGCCCCTGGGCCTGCTCATCGTTGCCATCGTCCATGCCAACAACTATCGCGATGCCGAGGCCGACCGCAGGGCCGGCGCCAGCACCTTGGCCCAGGCACTGGGCGGGCGCGGCTCGAGGCTCGCCTACTATCTCCTGGTGCTGACTCCTTACGCCTTCGTGATCGCCTTCGGGGCGACCGTTACTCCCTGGGTGTTGCTTGCCCTCCCCACAATCGTGCTGCCCCTGAGGATGATCCGCCAGTTGAACGTCGGCGACGAGGATCTGCGGCGAGCGCTGGCCTTCCTGCCCCAGCAGACGGCCAATCTCATCGTCGTCTTCGGGGGGTTGATGGCCCTCGGTATTCTGGGAAGCGAACTCGTATGAGGTGGTGCGTCCGCCTGCCTGCCGGCGGGCTCAAATAGAAGTGGGGTAAGGCAACGATGATCGACAGCGGCGATCTGCGCAAAGGGGTAACCGTCGAGATAGACGGCGTGCTCTATCAGGTGCTGGACTTTCAGCACATCAAGCTGGGGCGAGGCTCCGCCCAGGTGCGCTTGAAGCTGAAGGACATCCGCGCCGGTCACATCATCGAGCGGTCGGTTCAGGCGGGCACCAAGTTTTCGCGGGCACGGGTGGAGCGCCAGCCAGCCCAGTACCTCTACGCCGACGGCGACCTCCACCACTTCATGAACACCGAGACCTATGACCAGATCGCCCTCAACACAGAGCAGCTAGGCGATGCCCTTCAGTATCTCAGCGAGAACGCTACCTGCCAGATCCTCACCCACGATGACCAGGCCATCGGTGTCGAGTTGTCGGCAGCGGTCGAGCTGAAGGTCGCCCAGACGGATAGCTGGGTTCGCGGCGACACCGCCCAGGGCGGCACCAAGCCCGCCCGCCTGGAGACGGGCCTGATCGTGCAGGTGCCACTGTTCATCAACACCGACGATGTGATAAAGGTGGACACCCGCACCGGCGCGTATCTGGAGAGGGCCGGCGGTCGATGATGGAGGAGATCTACTCCGTCGGCCAGGTCGCCACCTATGTCCGTGAGCTCTTGGAGACGGATGTTCATCTGGCCGACATCTGGGTGGAGGGGGAGGTATCCAACCTCGCTCGCTCGGCGGCCGGCCATACCTATTTCACCCTCAAGGACGAGTCGTCCCAGCTTCGCTGCGTGATGTTTCGCCGCCAGCACGCCGGCACGCCCATTGAGGACGGCACGCAGGTGACGGCTCACGGCCGCATCTCCTTCTTCGAGCGGCGGGGCGAACTGCAACTGATCGTCGATTTCGTCCAGCCAGCGGGTGTGGGCATCTGGCAGGCTCAGCTCGAGCGCCTGAAGGCTCAGCTCGAGGAGGAGGGGCTGTTCGAGCCCTCCCGCAAGCGGCCGCTGCCCGCCTTCCCGCGGCGCATCGGCGTCGTCACCTCGCCCGCTGGCGCCGTCTTCCACGACATCTGCAACATCATCGGGCGCCGCTGGCCCTTGACGGAGATCGTCCTGGCTCCCACCCCCGTGCAGGGAGACGAGGCGGCGCCGGCCATCGTGGAGGCGCTGTCCAGGCTGAACGGTGAATCAGATATCGACGTGATCATCATCGCCCGCGGCGGCGGTTCGACAGAGGAGCTCTGGCCCTTCAATGAGGAGATGGTGGCGCGGGCCATCTATGCCAGCCGCATACCCATAGTATCGGCGGTGGGCCACGAGACCGACTACACCATCGCCGACTACGTGGCCGACCTGCGTGCTCCCACCCCTTCGGCGGCAGCCGAGCTGGTGGTGCCCGACCGAAGGGAGGTCTCACGCCAGATCACGGGCTCTATGGTCACCATGGCGGCCTGGATGGCCGGCCAGGTGGCTCGTCAGCTAGCGGGGGTGGAGCAGCTCTCGCTCCGCCTGCGGCGCAGCGTACCCGACGTGGGACAGGAAAGGCAACGACTGGCCGTCCTCCTGCGCAGCGCTCACTCAGCGGTGTCCCAAACCCTGAATGGCCGTCGCGAGCGGCTGAGAGCCTATGCTCTCCAGCTTCGCTCCCTCGATCCCAGGGGCACGCTCGCCCGCGGCTATGCCCTCGTGCAGCGGCGGGCCGATGGACAAGTAGTGCGCAGCGTGAGCCAGGTCAAGGGCCGCGACCGCCTGAACGTGCAGGTGACCGATGGCAACTTCCCGGCGGAGGTATCGAGGCAGTATGGCTTCTGAGGTTGGCGGTAGCTTCGAGGAGGCCTTCCGCCGCCTGGAAGAGACGGTGGCCAGGCTGGAGGAGGGCGGTCTGCCCCTGGAGGAGGCCCTGGCCCTCTACGAGGAGGGGATGCGCCTGGCCCAGGGCTGTCAGGGGCTCCTCGACCAGGCGGAGCTGCGCATCACTCGTCTGCAGGAAGCGTTCGCCGCCTACCGAGAGGATGCCTCGAGGGAGCTGCATGAGGAGGGGCCGACCTACGCCCCCGATGATGAGGAGGACGAACCGCTTGCTGAAGGCTGACCTCCACACGCACACCTACTTCTCACCCGACGCCCTCACATCGCCTGAGAAATACGTGCAGACCTGCCTCAAACGGGGGATCAACTGCGCGGCCGTCACCGATCACAACGAGATTCGCGGCGCCCTGGCCATCCAGAAGCTGGCCTCCTTCAGAGTGATCGTCGGGGAGGAGGCCGCGAGCTCGGAGGGCGAGATCATTGGCTTGTTCCTTCGGGAGAAGGTGCCGGCCGGGCTCAGCCCCGAGGAGACGGTGCGACGTATCAAGGAGCAGGGCGGCTTGGTCTGTGTACCTCACCCTTTCGACCGATTCCGCAGCGAGCCCCTGGCCGAAGCAGCCCTCATGCGCATCCTGCCTCAAGTGGACATCATCGAGGCCATGAACGCGCGCACCACCTTGCGGAGCGACAACGAGCGGGCGGCTCGCTTGGCTCAGGAGCATGGCCTGGCAATGTCGGCGGGCAGCGATGCTCACTCGGCGCGAG
The DNA here is from genome assembly GCA_022866185.1 of Dehalococcoidia bacterium. GTDB lineage: Bacteria > Chloroflexota > Dehalococcoidia > SM23-28-2 > SM23-28-2 > SM23-28-2. The sequence continues at coordinate 12,707 of JALHUG010000227.1, read as the reverse complement.
AGCTGGGGCGGGCCTGCGTGGAGATGCCCGACTTCGATGGGCCACAGGAGTTTCTCCAGGCCCTCAGACAGGGACGCATCGTGGGGCGATTGTCCAGCCCCTTGGTGCACCTATTCAGCCGCTGGGCCCGGCTGCGACGCCGTCTGGGCTGGCGGCCAACAGAGTAAGGAGGCGATCATGCTGAATATCGGCTGGTTCTCTACGGGACGCGATGAGGCCGCCTGTCAGCTCCTCGAGGAGGCATGGCAGGCCATCCAGGCAGGCGATCTGAAGGCCCGCATCGCCTTCGTCTTCAGCAATCGCGAGCGGGGGGAGGATTCGGCCAGCGATCGCTTCTTCGATCTGGTGGAAGGCTACGACCTACCCCTGGTCTGCCTGTCATCCAGGCGCTTTGGCCAGGAGCGAGGTGAGCCGCCCGCCCACGCTGGCGAGCCGCTGCCCTCCTGGCGGGCGGATTACGACCGGGCGGCGATGCACCTGCTGGAGGCGCATCCCTTCGACCTGGGTGTGCTCGCTGGCTATATGCTCATCTTCACCGAGGAGGCCTGCCAGCGCTACAATCTCCTCAACCTCCACCCGGCGCCGCCGGGCGGGCCGGCTGGCACCTGTCAGGAGGTCATCTGGCAGCTCATCGAGCAGAGGGCAAAGAGGACGGGGATCATGATGCACCTGGCCACCAAGGAACTGGATCAGGGTCCGCCCGTCACCTACTGCACCTACAGCATTCGTGGGCGCGCCCTCGACGGGCCGTGGGCGCAGGTGGTGGGGAGGAGCGTGGCCGATGTGCGGGCCAGCGAAGGCGAGGACAACCGCCTGTTCCAGGAGATCCGCCGTCAGGGGGTAATGCGCGAGCTTCCCCTGGTGGTGGCCACCCTGCGGGCCTTCGCTGAAGAGAAAGTGCACATTGCACGCGGGCGAGTGGTGGGCACCGACGGTCTGCCCATCGACGCATACGACCTGACGCAGGAGATCGACCGTCTGGTGGGATCAGCATGAGTCAAGAATCGACACGCTGCATTGCCTTCGACATGGAGGGGCCTCTCACCTCCCAGGACGCCGCCTTCGAGCTCATGGGCCTGGTGCCGGGAGGACACGAGGTGTTCCGGGCCATCAGCCGCTACGACGACATCCTGGCCCTGGCCGGTCGGCCCGGCTACGAGCCCGGCGATACGCTAGCCCTTATTCTTCCCTTCCTCCTCTATCACCGCCTGAGCGTCTTCCACATCGAGCGGCTGGCCGCGTCGGCCCCTCTGGTGAAAAGGGCGGCAGAGACTATCGGCCAACTGGCGGGCGAAGGCTATCAGGTCTTCTGCATCACCACCACCTATGAGCAATACGCCCAGCGGCTGGCTCAGCGCTTGGGCCTGATGATGGAGCGGCTGGCCTGCACCAGCTTCCCTCTGGAGGAAATGGCCGCTCGGCTGACTCAGGAGGATATCGGCGCGGTGGCCCGCGTCGAGCTGGCCCTGCGCCAGCGAAGCGTGCAAGAGGACGACGATGCGATCCTTCAGGCTCTTCTCGACGCCTTCTACTGGGAAGAGCTACCTGGCACGCCTCTGGGAGATGCAGTGGCCTTGGTCAAGCCCATCGGCGGTAAGCGGAAGGTCGGGGCTCTGGCCAAGTTCGCCATGTCTGCCCAACTGGAGGTCTCCCGCTGGGTGGTGGTAGGCGATAGCATCACCGACAACGCCATGCTTACCTCTGTTCGCGATGCCGGCGGCCTGGCCGTCGTCTTCAACGGCAACCAGTACGCCCTGGAGTGCGGGACAGTGGGGGTATCCTCCATGGCCCTGATCGACATCCTGCCTTTGCTGAGGGCTTGGGAGGACGGCGGCCTGGAGGGGGCACGCGATTTCGTGTCGCGCTCGGCCGTGGGCGCTGAGGCGGCCGGCCCTCATTATCACTGGCTGGCCGGCGTCGACATCGCCGAGGCGCTGACGGTGCACGCTCGATTCCGTCGCTTGGTGCGCGAGGCGGCGGCGGAATTGGGGTAGGCCATGCCTCCTTTCGAAGTCATCGGCGTTGGTTCTCTGAATATAGACCGTGTCTACTCTGTGCGCCGCGTTGTCACTGACGGCGCCCAACTCATCGATGAGATGGCGGTGGCTGCCGGCGGCTGCTCGGCCAACACCACCTATGCCCTGGCCAAGCTGGGCCTGCGCTGCGGCTTTCTGGGCGCCCTGGGCGACGACGCTGAGGCCCAGATGGTTCTTCGCTCCTTTGCTGAGGTGGGGGTGGACACCCGCCACATCGTGCGCAAGAAGGGGCTCGTCACCGGCTCGGTGCTCGCCTTCGCCGACGGACACGGCAATCGGGCCATGTACACCGAACCGGGGGCGAACGCTTTCTTCCAGTCGGGAGACCTGGATGCGGCCTACCTGGCCAGCGCCCGTCTCGCCCTTTTTTCCTCCTTCGGGGGAGCCATTCCCCTGGACGTGCAGAGAGCCGCCGTCGAAGCTCTGCAACCGACCACAGTGATATCCTTGTCCATCGATTCCCTGCTAGCCCCTTACGGGCTGGATGCCCTGGCGGAGTTGCTCAGCCGTTGTACCATCGCCTTCGCCAACGTTAACGAGCTCAGGGAGCTGACGAAGCTGGAGCTTCCCGCCGCCGCTGAGGCCCTCGTCGACCTGGGCTGCCAGACGGTGGTGGTGACCTTCGGTCGAGGGACGATACGCCAGCCCTGGATGACGACGGAGGCGACCGCAGGGGAGGGGGAGCAAGAGCTTCCCATCTTCTGCTGGCTGCTCAGCGGGGAGGGCCGATGGGCGCTGCCGGCGGGGCCCATCCACGAAGGACCTATCGTCGATGCCACCGGCGCGGGCGACGCCTTCGCTGCCGGCTTCCTCTGGGGTTTCCTGATGTGGGAGCCGCTGCCCCACTGCGCCGCGCTGGGCCACGTGGCGGCCGGTTTCTGCCTGGCCAGCATGGGCTGTCGGGCTGGCCTGCCCACGCGAGAGGATCTGCTGGCCTACCATGCTCACTACTTCGGCTAACGGGCGTCGCCGTTGTCGGCTGCGTTCGGGGGCTGCTATCATGGGGCCAACTTGGGGGCTGCGGGCTTAAGGAGGCGAGGCATGCGTTGCTCCAACTGCGGTAATCTCTGCTCCCTGGACGATAACTTCTGTCGGAAGTGCGGCGCCTCCTTGCGCAACGTGAAGGTGCCGGCCGCCCGCAACGGCTCCCAGCTTCCTGTCGCCTGGCGAAGCGCAATGCCGGTGGTAGCCCGAGGGGCGGCCATCTTCGCTGTGGGCGCTGCTGTCCAGATGCTGCTGCGGATGCTGGGCAGGCGGGCTGTTCAGCTGCCTGCCTCGCTGATAGGGCGGCAGCCGGCCAAGAAGAAGACAAACCGGCTTCCGGCCAAAGCAGAGAAGGAGACTCAACAGGAAGCGTCCTACGCCGTTCAGGAGACGTTGCTTCTGAGAAGGACTACCCTGCGGCGCTAGGGAACCGATTGACCCTGCGAGATAGGCCTGCAACAAGGCGTAGCCGAGTGGCTACGCCTTCGCCTTGGTGGGCACCTTCGGCGTGGACAGCCCCATCAGCGGTGCCCGCCTCCATCGATTTCACTGTCGCCATCAAGGAGGTAGAGCGCAAGCCGGTGGCCAAGCGCGGCCGCATCCCCGGCATCATCGCCAATCCCCACGTTTATCGAGCGATCTAAGGATCTCACTCGCTATCCTTATTGACATTTCCCCATTGCTCCCTAAAATGGGGTTGCTCTGTTTGCGATAGCAGGTTCAAGGGCAGCCCCACCATGGGACGATGGAAGGCCTGGGCGCTTGCCTGGCTCTTGGCAGCGACCCTATCGGCGCTGCTTCTCCAGGCACCCGCCGCTCGAGGTGACGAACTCCTCGTCAACGGGGGGTTTGAGGCTGATCTGGGCGGCGAGTGGCGCTCGAGCATCACGTATGACGTTAGCGAGGATGACGTTATCGAGAGGGTTTGCCGACCCGAGGGGGTGGTGCACGGCGGGGAGTGCGCAGGCAGGCTCACTTGCCACGGCCTACGGAAGTGCGAAGTGTATCAAGCCGTATTCGGGGTCGGCTATGGTCAATCCTACGAGCTGCGGGCGTACATCGCGCAGGGTCAAGAAGGCGCCACGACGTCGCTTTACGTTCGTTGGTATGAGACCAGCGATGCCACAGGCGCGCCCATCGAGCGGTCCCCAGAACCCGCCTCCTGCACGGAAGCCGATGATGACCCCTACAATTGTCTAACCACAGGTTTGCAGCCGGCTCCGCCGGAGGCCCGCTCCGCCAAGATAAGGGTCGCCATCGAAGCTCCCCCTGAAGGTTTCACCGTCTATCTGGACGACTTCAGCTTCATCGGCCCGCCTGCTCCCACCCCAACCCCAACCCCGACTCCCACCTCCACCCCTACCCCCAACCCCACGCCATCGCCGACCGCCAGCCCTTCGCCCACCGCTAGCCCCACGCCATCGCCCTCGCCTCGGCCAACCGCATCGCCCAGACCTTCGCCCACTGTTGTTCCCACAGCTACCTATGTGCCCACTCCCAAGCCCTCACCGCCCGGTCCATCTCCTACTGCCACCAGCCTGATGGCGACGCCCTTGTCTTTGGCCGGGCTGCTAAACGGCGGCTTTGAGGAGGCAGACGGCGACGGCAAACCCCTTGGCTGGCAGAAGTGGGGCGGCGAATTACGGCGGAGCAGCGCCGCCAGGCGAGATGGGCAGCACGCTGCCGCCTTCACCAGCCGAACGACCTCCACCAAGTGGGCCTTCCAGACGGTGGCCGTGGAAGGGGGCGAGTCCTACGTTCTCAGCGGCTACGCCCTGAAGAACAATGCCAACGTCAGCGCGGCCTATCTGCGCCTCTCCTGGTATGCCAGCCCCGATGGGAGTGGCACAGCCATCGACATGGTCGATTCTACGACGCGCCTGACCGATGACTCCCCCGACTTTCGTTTTCTCAGCACGGGTGCGGTGGTGGCCCCCGCTGAGGCTGCCAGCGCCAAGGTGCGCCTGATGCTCGACCCTCTCTCAGAAGCGGAAGGGACGGTCTACTTCGACGATATCTCCTTCGACGTGACGACAATGGTCCCTCAGCCCGAGGAGACGCCACAGCCATCTTCCCCCCAGCCGTCTTCCCCCCAGCCATCTCCTCCCCTTGCCAGCAGCAAAGGCTCGACGGCCTCGCCGGTCGTGCCTACCGCAGCGGTGGCAGAACTGGAGCCGTCTTCATCACCGGATGCGTTGCCGCCGCGCCCATTGCCTACAGTGCCAGGCGCTGCGCCAAGCAGTCCAGAGGTGAGAGCCTTCAGCAGAGATGGAACTTCTCAGAGCAAGGCGGACCCCAAGGGGAGCCCCACCCAGCCGCCGGTCGTCGTGTACAGGGAGAAGAGGTCTGGCCAGTCTACCCAGGGAGGAGAGGCTGTCGCCGCGGGGTCTGATGAGGGCAACGGCCTCTCGCCCATCGCGCTGGTCTTGGCCATGGTGCCGCCAGCAGCCACTGCCTCAGCAACGGCTTTCTTTGGCTGGCAACGATGGAAGAAAAGGGCTCGCCCTCCCTAGGGGATTTGGGGTAATCTATAGGCGTGACGGATACAGGTCAGCGGGGACCAACGGCTCAAGGCCGGAAGGCATCGGCAGGCAAAGAGGGGCGAAAGCTTCCCCGAAGCATCGCCATCGATGGCCCCAGCGCCTCGGGCAAGAGCAGCGTGGGGTATCTGGTAGCCGAAAGGCTCGGCTATCTCTTCCTGGACACCGGCGCCACTTACCGTGCCCTGACCTGGCTGGCCCTTAAGCGGGGCGTTCAGTTGGAGGACGCGGAGAGCCTGGGTCGCTTGGCTGCCCAGGTGGATATGAAGCTGGGCCCGCCGGCAGTCGGTTCCTGCGAGCGCTGCACTATCTGGGTCGACGGTGAGGATGCGACCGCTGTCCTGAGACGGACGGAGGTGGAGGCAGGGGTGTCTCTGGTCTCCCGCGTACCCCAGGTACGGCGGGCCATGGTGGCTTTTCAGCGGCGTCTGGCCGGTCGGCGCAGGGTGGTGATGGCCGGCCGCGACATCGGCACGGTGGTTCTGCCCAATGCTGACCTGAAGGTCTATCTGGATGCCTCCTTGGAGGAGCGAGCGCGGCGGCGGCAGGAACAACTGGCTACCCTAGGGAGAGCTTCCTCTCAGAACGACATCGGGGAAGAGATATTGAGGCGCGATGCCATCGATTCGGAGAGGGAGGCTTCGCCCCTGCGGGCGGCTGAGGACGCCATCGTCATCAACACCGACGGGCTGAGCCAGGAGCAGGTGGTGGAGAGGGTGGTGGCTCTGGCAGAGGGCAGGTCGTGAAGAACGTGGCGACCGCTCTGTTCTACGGGTTCGCCAAATTGGTGGTGAGCCTCGTCCTGCTCATCTGGACGCGCAAGCAAGTGGTGGGGCTGGCGAACGTCCCAAGGCGGGGCCCGGTCATCCTGGCCTCCAACCATGTGAACATGCTCGACCCGGCTATCGTGCCGGTCTTGGTGCCAAGGCGCATCGTCTATATGGGCAAGGCCGAGCTGTGGAAGACGCCCATCATCGGGTCCCTGTACGGACTGGTCGGGTTCATCCCGGTGCGGCGATTCAAGGCCGACCTGGCAGCCCTGCGCAAGGCGGAGAAGGCCCTGCGCCAGAACCAGGTGCTGGGCATGTTCCCCGAGGGCACGCGCAGCGACAGGCCAGGAATGGGCAAGGGACAGCCAGGCACAGCTATCATAGCTCTGCGCACCGGTGCCCCCATTGTGCCGGTGGGGATTGCTGGCACCGAAGGGGTGACCTTGCCTGGCCTTTTCTTTCGCTTGACACGGGTGCGCGTGGTCTTCGGCAAGCCCTTTGAGTTGCCCAAGGGCCGTCGCCTCAACACCGAGCTGGTAGAACAATGCACCGAGCGGATCATGAAAGAGATCGCCGTGCTCCTCCCTGAGAAGTACCGGGGCGTCTACGCCGAGTTGGCGGCCAGCCAATCCAAAGAGCAAGCCGAGTGTATTGGTCTGAACTAGGGAGCGGGTGTAGCTGTGGAGATCCTGCTGGCAAAGGAGATGGGCTTCTGCAAGGGCGTGCGGCGGGCCATCGGCATGATGGAGAAGGCTGTCAGCGAGCACGGGCGGGTCGTCAGCCTGGGGCCCATCGTCCATAATCCCCAGGTGGTGGCTGCCCTGGCCGAGAAGGGCGTTCAGGTGACCAACAGCATCGACGGCGTAAGCGGAGTCCCGCTGGCCATCACCGCCCATGGCGTGGGGCCGAAGGTGCTGGAGGAGGCGAAGGCCAAGGGTCTGGACATCATCGACACCACCTGCCCCATTGTCACCCGCTCCCAGCGCTGGGCCAAGAAGATGGCCGCGGACGGATTCACCGTCATCGTTTACGGTGACGCCGATCACCCCGAGGTGGAGGGGATTCTGAGCTGGGCTGATGGTAAAGGCATCGCTCTGGGCGATGATGATGTTCATTCGCTGCCCCGGGAGCTTCTATCGCGAGTGGCTATCATTCCTCAGACCACCCAGAGTCCGATCCGCTTCGCTGCTTTCATCGGCCGCCTTTTGCGCGAGCGCCTGGTTCAGCTCAACGAACTGCGAGTGGTCAACACGCTGTGCAATTTCACCGCCAGCCAGCAGGCGGCGGCCCGAGAGCTGGCTCAACAGGTCGAGCTGATGGTGGTGGTCGGCGGCCACAATAGCGCCAACTGCCGCCACCTGGCGGAGGTCTGCTGCGAAGCAGGCGTGGAGACCCACTACATCGAGACGGCAGCCGAACTGGAAAGGCAGTGGCTGATTGGGCGGGAGCGGGTGGGCATAACAGCGGGCGCCTCCACCCCCGATTGGGCGGTGGAGGAGGTCGTCCGCTGCCTGCGGGAGCTGGCCCCAAGGTGATGGCCTTCATTCGACGGGATTTCGTTTTCCTGGTCTACTCCAATTGCTTGCATTGTCGTTGTATCTTATGATCGATTCTCTGTGGGTCCAGCCTGAAAGAGACTGATGACGTGTGTGGCATCATAGGCTACGTGGGCAAAAGGCCGGCCGTTCCCATTCTCCTTGAAGGGCTACAGCGGCTGGAGTATCGGGGATACGACAGCGCGGGACTGGCTGTGCTCGCCGAGAATGGCGAGCTGTGCATCGAGAAGAGTGTGGGTAAGCTGGCGACGCTGGCCTCCGGCCTGCGCGGCCGCTGGCCTAGTGGCTTTGTGGGTATCGGCCACACCCGCTGGGCTACTCACGGCCGGCCCAGCGGCATCAACGCTCACCCCCATCGTGACTGCCAGGGCCGGGTGGTGGTCATCCACAACGGCATCGTGGAGAACTACCTGGCCCTCAAGGAGAGGCTGGTCGATCAGGGGCACACCTTCGTTTCGGACACGGACACCGAGGTCATTCCCCACCTGATCGAACACTACCTTCGGGATGGCAGTAGCCTGGAGGTGGCGGTGGGCCGAGCCATCGGCCAGATGGAGGGAGCCCACGCCATGGTGGTGTTGAGCCTGAGCGAGCCCGACAAGCTAGTGGCAGCCCGCGTAGGCAATGCCGGCGGCGTGGTGGTGGGCTACGGCCAGGGGGAGATGTTCCTGGCCAGCGACCTGCCCGCTCTCCTGCCCCATACTTGTCGGGTGGCCTTCCTGGCCGATGGGGAGATCGCTGCCGTGACGTCGGACAGTGTGTCATACCTATCGGCCGATGGCGCTGCCCTGGCCAAGGAGGCCCAGACCGTCTCCTATGACCCCCTATCGGCGGCCAAGGGCAACTACAAGCACTTCATGCTCAAGGAGATCACCGAGCAGCCGGAGGCCATCCTGGACTCTATTCGTGGGCGGGCGCAGTTCGAGCCGCCGGCGGTGGCCCTGGAGGACATGGCGATCCCCAGGCGAAGGCTAGGGCAGATTCGGCGGGTAGTGTTGGTGGGGATGGGCACCAGCCTCCACGCCGCCATGGTCGGCCGCCACTACATCGAGCAGATAGCGCGCATCCCTGCCGAGGTGGACAACGCCTCGGAGTTCCGCTACCGCAAGCCTTTGCTGGACCCGAACACCCTAGTCATCTCTGTGGGGCAATCAGGGGAAACGGTGGACACCCTGGCAGCTATGGACGAGGCTCGCCGCCAAGGAGCCCTTCAGATCACCATCTGCAATGTGGTGGGCAGTCAGGCCACTCGCATTGCCGATGGGGTGGTGTATACCCGTTGCGGACTGGAGGTGGGCGTCGCTAGCACGAAGACCTTCACCGCCGCGATCGCCGCTCTCTACCTCCTAGCCTGCTACCTAGCCCAGGAGCGAGGCGTCGTCGATGATGGAGCACACCTGCGCAGCCTCATCGACCCCCTGGCCCGCATGCCATCGCTCGTGGGGCAAGTAGTCCAGCGGGATGAAGAGTACGAGCGGCTGGCTCATCGCTTCTCACGGTACAGCAACTTCCTATACCTGGCGCGGGGCGTTCAGTTCCCGATAGCCATGGAGGGAGCCCTTAAGCTCAAGGAGGTCAGCTACATCCATGCCGAGGGCTATCCGGCGGGAGAGATGAAACACGGGCCCATTGCCCTCATTGCTGAGGACATGCCCGTGATGGCCATCGCCCTACGGGACGAGCTCTATGACAAGATGATCAGCAACATCGAGCAGGTGAAGGCACGGGAAGGCACGGTCATCGCCATCGCCAGCGAGGGAGATGAGGAGCTGGCCAAAAAGGCCGATCATGTCATCTACCTGCCTCAGGCTTCGGCCCTGCTCATGCCCATCCTAGCTGCTATCCCTCTCCAGTTCTTCGCCTATTACATCGCTGTTCGCCGCGGCTGCGATGTGGATCAGCCGCGCAATCTGGCCAAGACCGTCACGGTGGAGTAGGCAGAGGAGACCGATTGCCGCCAGATTTGGGCCATGGGGAGAGTAACAGATGGCTCTCCCGACCGTCTATCGTATACATAGCTATTAGGATATCTTGAATTGCCCCTGGGCGGGCTTATAATGGACAGTAGCTCCTGAACCGCCCAGGATATAGCCCGAAAAGGAACGAGGAGGCGAACCAGATGAGTGCTAGCGAGCGAGACGTGCTGTGGTTCACGGAGGTTGGCAGACAAGACACGCCTTCGGCGGGAGGAAAGGGAGCCAACCTCGGGGAGATGACCCAGGCCCAGATCCCTGTACCGCCGGGATTCATCGTTAGTGCCCAAGCCTATACCCGGTTCATTGAGCAATCCGGTCTTCGCCCCGCCATCCAGAAGCTCCTCTCGCCTCTGGACTATAACGACAGCGCTCGGCTTCAGCGGGTCTCTGAGGAGATAAAATCCCTCATACGCAGCGCGCCCGTGCCTCAGCAGATCGCCGCTGAGATCAAGAAGGCCTATCGCCAGTTGGGCGACGGGCCGGTAGCTGTACGCAGCTCGGCCACCGCTGAGGACCTCGCCGACGCCTCTTTCGCCGGCCAGCAGGCCACCTTCTTGAACATAGTGGGCGAAGACGAAGTGGTGGATGCCGTGCGCGCCTGCTGGGCCTCCCTCTTCGAGGCACGGGCCATCTTCTACCGGGCTGACAAGGGATTCGAGCACATGAAGGTGGCTATCGCTGTTCCCGTACAGCGCATGGTGCAATCCTTGCGCTCGGGGGTCATGTTCACCCTGGAGCCGGTCAGTGGCGATCGTTCCAGGATCACTATCGAGGCTGTCTTCGGCCTGGGCGAGGCGATTGTCTCGGGCGAGATCACGCCCGATCTCTACGTGCTCGACAAGGCCAGCCTGCGCATCCTGGAGAAGCGGGTGGTGAACCAGGAGCGCCAGTTTGTCAGGAATCCCCAAGCGGACGGCGGTGGCGGAACCAACGTCTGGCTGCCCGTTCCGGACGAGCTAGCCCGGCAGCAGAAGCTGAGCGATGAGCAGATCGTTGCTCTGGCGCGCATCGGCAAGCGGGTGGAAGAGCACTACGGCTTCCCCCAGGACATCGAGTGGGCGGAAGAAAACGGCGAGCTGTTCATCGTCCAGTCGCGGCCGGTGACCGCCCTGGCGGTCGCTGGGGTGGAAGCGGGGGAAGCTGAGGAGACGGCGCCGCTGCTTCTCAGTGGCTCCCCGGCCAGCCCGGGCGCGGCGGCAGGGACGGTGAGGATCGTCCTCAGCGCCTCTGAGATCGATCAGGTGAAGAAGGGCGATGTGTTGGTGGCAGAGATGACCACCCCTGACTTCGTCCCTGCCATGAAGCGGGCAGCGGGCATCGTCACCGACCGCGGCGGCCGCACCTGCCACGCCGCCATTGTCAGCCGCGAGCTAGGCATACCCGCCGTGGTAGGGGCAGGGGAAGCGACCACCAGATTGCGCAATGACCAGCTTGTGACCGTCGACGGGAGCCAGGGCAAGGTCTACGACGGCCGCGCTGAGAGGCGGCTGGCCTGGTCTGCCCAGGAGAAGGCTCGCCAGGCGGTAGCGTCGGACGTCAAGACCCACACCAAAGTTAAAGTGTACGTCAACCTGGCGGAGCCGGACCTGGCGGATGTCGTGGCCGCTCGCAACGTCGATGGGGTGGGGCTCCTGCGAGCCGAGTTCATGATCGCCGAGATCGGTGAGCACCCGCAACTGGCCATCGACGAGGGGCGAAGCGAGGAGTACATCCAGAAGCTGACCGATGGCCTGCGCAAGTTTGCCAGGGCCTTCGACCCCCGACCGGTCGTCTACCGCACGAACGACTTCACGACCAATGAGTATCGCAATCTGCGCGGCGGCGAGAAGTACGAGCAGTTCGAAGAGAACCCGATGATCGGCTATCGGGGGGCCTCTCGCTACATCCGCGACATCGACATCTTCCGCCTGGAGTTGGAGGCGATCAAGCGGGTGCGGCAGGACTATCCCAATCTGTGGGTGATGATCCCCTTCGTGCGCAGGCCCGAGGGGCTAGCCGCGGTGAAGGAGGTCATGGAACGCGAGGGGCTGGTGCGCTCTCAGGACTTCAAGCTGTGGATGATGGCTGAGGTGCCCTCCAACGTCTTCATCCTGGACAGGTTCATCGACGTGGGCATCGACGGCATCTCCATTGGCTCTAACGACCTGACGCAGCTCATCCTGGGGATCGACCGCGATAACGCCCGCTTCGCCGCCGAGTTCGACGAGCGCAATGAGGCGGTGATGCTGGCCCTGGAGCAGCTCATCAAGACCGCCAAGCGGCGGGGCATCACTTCATCCATCTGCGGGCAGGCGCCCTCCGACTACCCGGAACTGACCCAGAAGCTGGTGGAGTGGGGGATTACGTCCATCTCCGTCAACCCCGATGTGATCGACAAGACGCGCCAGATCATCGCCGAGGCGGAGGCGAAGCTGGCCCCGGTGGGAACCAAGGCGTAGGCAGAGGGGAGAGGGCAAGAGGAGGTAGGTCGGGGGCTGCGTTTGATTGTTTGAGGGAAGTAGGAGTTTTGGGGGCCTCGCGGATTGGCGCGAGGCCCTGTTCTTTGATTGTTTGGTGCGCGAGGTGGCGGGCGAGGAGGCGGACGGCGCGGTAGTTGAGGGGTGGTGGGGGCGGCAGGGAGCCGCGCGGGCCGGGGGTGTGGAGGGCGTGGAGGTGGCGGAGCCAGGCGGCGAGGGCGAGGGTGGCAGCGGTGGCCTGGTGGCGGCGAATGGCGAGGCGGTGGATGTAGGCGCGGAAGAGGGGGATTTGGGCGAGGGCAAGGGAGAGGGAGCGAACCTGCTGGGAGCGCAGGCCGTGTTTGAGGGCGTTCAGGTTGCCCCTAGGGGCGCCGGCGCCGGGTCGTTTG
>JALHUG010000226.1 GCA_022866185.1 Dehalococcoidia bacterium | reverse complement strand
GCGCTGCTCAGCCTCGGAGCGGAAGCGCGATAGCATCTCGATGCGCAGGGGGAAGCCGGCCAGCCGCTGGCTGAAGGTCTGGAGGTGCTGCTGGGCCAGGACGGTGGTGGGCACCAGCACCGCCACCTGCATGCCCTCCAGCACCGCCTTGAACGCGGCCCGAATGGCCACCTCCGTTTTGCCATAGCCCACATCGCCGCACACCAGGCGATCCATGGGCCGCGCCATCTCCATGTCCTGCTTCACCTGGCGGATGGCCATGATCTGGTCCGGCGTCTCGACGTAGGGGAAGGAGGCCTCGAGCTCCATCTGCCAGGGGGTGTCGGGCGAGAAGGCGTGGCCGGGGACCACCTCGCGGCTGGCGTAGAGGGTCAGCAGCTCCTTGGCCAGCTCGCCGACGGCGCGGCGCACGCGGGCCTTGGTGCGAGCCCACTCCTGGCTGCCCAGGCGGGTGAGGCTGGGAGCATGGTCACCTGGCCCCACGTAGCGGCTCACCCTGTTTAGCTGGTCGGTGGGCACGAACAGCTTGTCGCCCTCGGCGTAGTGAAGCTCCAGGTACTCGCGCTCATTGCCGTCGAAGGTCAGGCGCACCAGCCCAACGAATCGGGCGATGCCATGCTCCACGTGCACCACGTGGTCGCCCACTGCCAGCTCGGCCAGGAAGGCCTGGCGGTCGATCCCTCGCCGCGGGAGGGCCCGCCGCTGCTTGGTGAAGCCGAATATCTCCGTATCGGTGAGCAGCGTCAGGCTTCGCCCTGAAGGGCTCAAGCCCGAAGGGTCGTGCGAGTCAGCAGCCAGGCGCCAGCCGGCGGGCAGCGAGCCATGGACGATGGCCAGCCCGCCCGGCTCGACGGGCGCCACGACCTCGCTGGTGGGTGTCGCCAGCACGTCCTCCTCGCCGAGCAGGTCGGCCAAGCGAGAGGCCTGCTGGGAGACGATGACGAAGCTCCCGCCCTGGCGCAGGCCTGCCAGCGCCTCGCTGATGACCGTGCGCAGGCGGCCGCCGTAGGCGGGGGCGGGCAGGAAGGGCGGACGCAGGGAGCCGTCGCCTTCGCCGCTGGCCCAGCGGGTCAGGTCGATGCGCCGCCGGCGGTCATCCAGGTGGGGCACCAGCTCGCGCCAGGTGAGATGGGGCAGGGGCAGGCCGACGGGCAGCTCGCCCTTCGTCTCCAGCTCGGCGCGCACCTCCTGGGCCTGGGTCTCCAGTTCGTCCAGGGCGGCTGCCAGGTCGGAGGGCTCGTCGCAGACGACGACGGCATCGGCCGGCAGGAAGTCCAACAGCGTGCCCTGGGCCAGGAAGGGGACGTAGAAGGCATCGCCGCTGAAGGAGGCAGCCGCCGCAAGGGCCGACAGCTCCTCCTGAAAGCGGTCGGCCACCGGCGGCAGGCAGCGGGCGAAGTCCAGACGCTCTCGCAGCTCCTCCAGGCCCGACGGCGGCAGGAGCACCTCCCGCGCCGGGCCGATGGCCAGCGCGTCCAGGGGCGAGACGGAGCGCTGGCTGGCGGGGTCGAACAGGCGCAGGCTCTCCACTCGATTGCCCAGCAGCTCGATGCGCAGGGGCAGGTCGCTGGTGGGGGGAAAGACGTCGATGATGCCGCCGCGACGGCTGGCCTGGCCGGCTTCGTCCACCAGCGGCAGGAAGCGATAGCCCAGGAGAACCAGATGGCGCAGGAAGGCTTCAGGCTCCAGCGGCGCGCCCACGCCGACCGTGACCAGCGCTTCGGCCTGAGCCTGGGGCGCTAGCGTGCGCTGGGCCACCGCCTGGCCGGAGGCGACAACGATCGGGGCTGACCCGTCCGCGGGCGCCGAAAGCAGTGGCAGGACTCTCAGGCGGTCGCGCACGGCCTCGGGGTCGGGCGCCAGGCGCTCGTAGGGCAGGGGGTCGCGCTCCGGGAAGAGGTGCAGCCGCGACGGGTCGCCCAGCCAGACGGCCAGCTCCTCGACCAGGGCGCGCGCCCGGTCGGGCCGGGGGGCCAGCACCAGGACGGGGCACGATAGGTCCTGGGCCAGGGCAGCGATCGTCGCCGCCTTGGCGCCATCGCTCAGCCCCAGCACCAGGCGTCGCGGCGAGCCCTGCTCGAGGGCCGCCAGGGCGTCGCTCAGGGCGCTGGCGGAGCGTATCAGCGGCAGCAGTCCGGAGAGCTTCATTGCCAAACGCCTCTAGGGGCTGGCCCTTCGACCAGCCCCTAGACGATATTGTAGCAATCCGCCGTTCAGGCAGGCAACCCGACTAGAAGCGGTTTCAAAAATGGCTTGCCACCCCCGCCTGATGGCGTTCAACTATTTAAATTCACCTCTGCGGGATAAATCCCGCAGCTTCCCCAAAGCTGAGGGTTTCTCCGCCAGAGGCGGATCCGCCTTCGGCGGAAACCCTCAGGGGTGTTCTTATTTTCTTGATCGCCCTAAGGCGGGG
>JALHUG010000225.1 GCA_022866185.1 Dehalococcoidia bacterium | reverse complement strand
TCAAGTCGATGGGGGCGATGTTCGATTGGCGGCGCGAGGCCAGCACCTGCGACCCCGAGTACTACCGCTGGACCCAATGGTGGTTCCTCAAGTTCTACGAGAAGGGGCTGGCCTACCGGGCCAAGGCCCCTGCTAACTGGTGCCCCTCCTGCCAGACAGTGCTAGCCAACGAGCAGGTGCTCCCCAGCGGCGACTGCGAGCGCTGCGGCACGCCGGTCAGCCGCCGCGACCTCGAGCAGTGGTTCTTCCGCATCACCAACTACGCCGACGAGCTCCTCGACCACAGCCACATCCAGTGGCCAGAGCGCGTGGTCGCTATGCAGAAGAACTGGATCGGCCGCAGCGAGGGGGTAGAGCTCTCCTTCGGCCTGGACGTGCCCGGCGTGGAGGAGAAGGAGATCCGCGTCTTCACCACCCGCCCCGACACCGTCTACGGCGTTACCTTCATGGTGCTGGCACCCGAACACCCGCTGGTGGAGAAGCTGACCACCGCCGACCGGCGAGCGGAGGTAGAGGCCTACGTCGAGCAGACTCGCCGCCTCAGCGATATCCAGCGCCTCTCGACCGAGAAGGAGAAGACAGGCGTCTTCCTCGGCTCCTACTGCAAGAACCTCCTGTCCGGCCGCGACATCCCACTGTGGATCGCCGATTACGCCTTGCTGACCTACGGCACCGGCATCGTCATGGGCGTGCCCGCCCACGACGACCGCGACTTCGCCTTTGCCAAGCAGTACGACCTCCCCATCATCGCCGTCATTGCCCCGCCAGACTGGCAGGGCCAGGAGCTCACACAGGCCTACCTAGAACAAGGCACGATGGTCAACTCCGGCCCCTTCGATGGCATCCCTAACCAGGAGGGCTACGCAGCGGTTGCCGATTATGCCGAGTCCAAGGGCTGGGGCAGACGCAAGGTGGCCTATCGCCTGCGCGACTGGCTCATCTCCCGCCAGCGCTACTGGGGCTGCCCCATCCCCTTCGTCTACTGCGATCGCTGTGGCACCGTCCCCGTGCCCGAAGAGGACCTGCCCGTCCTCCTGCCCGAGGACGCCGAGTTCAAGCCCACCGGCGAGTCGCCCCTGGCCCGCCATCAGGGGTTCGTCAACACTACCTGCCCCCGCTGCCAGGGCCCCGCCCGGCGGGAGACGGACACCATGGACACCTTCATGGACTCCAACTGGTACTTCATCCGCTACATAGACCCCCACTACAGTGAGGGGCCGGTGGACCCCGCCCTGGCCAAGAAGTGGCTGCCCGTCGACCAGTACACCGGCGGCGCCGAGCACGCCGTCATGCATCTGCTGTATGCTCGCTTCTTCTGGAAGGTGGCGCGCGACCTGGGGATGATGCCCGGGGACGAGCCCTTCCTGAGGCTGTTCAACCAGGGACACATCATCGTTGGCAAGGCCAAGATGAGCAAGTCGCGCGGCAACGTCATCACCCCCGACGAATATGTGACCCGCCTGGGGGCCGATACGGTGCGCTGCTACCTGATGTTCATGGGCCCCTGGGAGCATGGCGGCGAGTGGGACGATTCGGGCATCTTCGGCATCCACCGCTGGCTGAATCGCGTCTGGGGCCTAGTCCTGAGCGCTGCCCCCAGCGACGGCGCCGACCCCGAAGCCACCCACCAGCTCCGCCACCTCACCCACAAGACCATCCGGCGGGTGAGCGAGGACATAGAGCGCTTTCGCTTCAATACCATGCTCGCCGCCCTCATGGAGTTCTCCAACTTCCTGACCAAGGCCAGGGAGTCGGAGCGGCTGGACGCCAGCGCCTGGCAGGAGGCAGTGGAGACGCTCCTGCTTCTGATGGCACCCTCAGCGCCCCACTTCGCCGAGGAGCTGTGGGCCCGCCTGGGCAAGCCCTATAGCATCCACCAGCAGCCCTGGCCCAAGTGGGACGAGGAGCTAGCCAAGGAGGAGGAGATAACCCTGGTGGTGCAGGTGAGTGGCAAGCTGCGCGACCGCATTCAGGTGCCAGCGGACATCGACGAGGAGCGGGCCAAGGAGCTGGCCCTGGCCAGCGAGCGGGTGCAGGCTCACATCGAGGGCAAACGAGTGGAGCGGATCATCTACGTGCCGGGCAAGCTGGTGAACGTGGTGGTGCGCTAGGCGCTACCGCCCCCGCTCTTCCATCGCTTCGAGGCCCTTGCGGACGGTGTTGAGGAAATTGTTGAGCTGCGTCTCCAGTCGTCGCATGGTTTGCAGGGCGTAGAGGTCGGCCTCCTCCATCTGCTGCTGGGCGCTCTGCTCGGCCTCATCCAGGCGCTCCCTGGCCTGCGTCTCAGAGTCTCGCGCCAGGGCCTGGGCCCTCTCCTCCCCTTCGCGGACGATCTGCTGAGCCCGCTCCGTCGCTGCCTTCACCACCGCCTCGGTCTTCAAGCGCTCCTCTACCTCCGCCTGCGCCCTGGCGATGATGCGGGCCGCCTCCTCCTGAGTCTCGGCCAGTACCTCCTCCTGCCTCTGCAGGACCTCGCGTGCCGCGCGGATGTCGACGGGCATCGCCACCCGCATGCGGTCGATTAGGTCGAGCAGGCGCTGGCGATGCACTACCACGCCGCTACCCAGGGGAACCTGGAAGCCTCGCGCTACCAGCTCCTCCAGGCGGTCGATGAGGTAGAGGATATCGATGGACTCATTGGCCAAGGATCTTCCCCCTAGCGGGCAAGCTTGCGGCGAAGTGCCGCCGCCACGTGGGGTGGCACCAAATCGCTCGCATCGTAGCCCAAGCTGGCCACCTCCCGAATCCTGCGACCGCTGACGAACAGGTTCTCCAGGCTGGCCATCAGGTAGACCGACTCCAGATCCGGCGCCATCTTCTTGTTCATGAGAGCCATGTCGAACTCCGCCTCGAAGTCGGTAAAGGCGCGGATGCCACGCACCAGCACGTCGGCCTTATCCTGACGGGCGAACGCCACCACCAGACCGCTGAACGGCTTGACGGTCACGTTAGGCAGATCCTTCACCGCCTCCTGGAACATCATTACCCGCTCTTCGATGGAGAAAAAAGCCTCGGGCCCATCATACACTGCCACCACCACCCGCTCGAACATGGCGGCGGCGCGCTGGGTGATGTTCAGGTGGCCGTTGGTGACAGGATCGAAGCGACCGGGATAAACAGCGACGGCCAAGTGCCCCCTCCTACTGATAGATAGATATGCCAGTATCTCCGTGACGCTTCCGGCTTACCAGGGTGAAAGGCCCCCACTGGTCAGCGGACAGGCGACGCCACGGGTGCTCTACGACCAGCGTGCTCCCGGGCCCAACCAGAGACGAGCCCGCCAGGCGGTCTGCCACCGCCACAGCGTCCTCGTCCTCGTAGGGCGGGTCCATAAGCACCAAGTCGTAGGGCCCCTCCAGCCGGCCCAGAGCCTTCTCCACGAGCAGGCAACAAACCCGCGCCCGTTTCTGGAAGCCAGCCAGGGCCAGGTTCTCCCTTATTATGGCACAAGCGGCGCGATCTTGCTCGACGAAGTCGCACCAGTGGGCGCCGCGGCTGAGCGCCTCGATGCCCAAAGCACCGCTGCCCGCGTAGAGATCGAGGACGCGAGAGATGTCCGCCCCCTGCGAGACCAGTATGTCGAAGATGGCCCCCCGCACCAGGTCCGAGGTGGGGCGGAGATGGCGCACGGCTGGCCTCTTGAGCCGTAACCCCTTGGCCTCGCCAGCGATGACTCGCATGGTACTGGCTATCCGTCCCGGCTCCATCAAGGGGTAGCGGTGGGCGTGGCCTCAGATGTGGCGGTCTCCGTCGCCTCAGGCGTGGCAGTGACGATCGCGGTTCCAGTAGCCTCAGGTGTGACAGTGGCGATCGCGGTCCCAGTAGCCTCAGCCGTGGCAGTGACCGTCGCGGTCTTGGTGGCCTCAGCCGTGGCAGTGACGGTCGCAGTCTTGGTGGCCTCAGGCGTGACAGTGGCGGTCGCGGTCTTGGTAGCCTCAGCCGTGGCAGTGACGGTCGCGGTCTTGGTAGCCTCAGCCGTGGCAGTGACGGTGGATTGAGGAGTCACCGTTGCCGTCTCGGTGGCCTCAGGCGTGACCTC
>JALHUG010000224.1 GCA_022866185.1 Dehalococcoidia bacterium | reverse complement strand
TGAACAACCTCCCGCCCTGATCGGGGCGATTCGAGACATCACTGCCCAGAAGCAGGCGGAGGAGGCGTTGCGCGAGAGCGAGGAAAGGTTCCGTAGTATCTTCGAGAGTATCCAGGACGTCTTCTACCGGACAGATGCCGAAGGCATCATCATTGAGATCAGTCCCTCGATAGAGCAGTTCGGGTACACCCGCGAGCAGTTGGTCGGCACACAGGTGCTGGACGTCTATGAGAATCCCGGGCAACGGTCCGCGCTGCTGAAAGCGATCATGGAACGGGGAGAGGTCACCGACTATGAGGTCCGGCTGAAGGCTGGAGACGGCCACTTGATCGACACTTCTGTGAGTGCTCATATCCTTCGCGGCCCCGATGGCACACCCATCGGGATCGAGGGCACCCTCAGAAACATCAGCGAGCGCAGACGGGCGGAGGAGGCGCTGCGCAGCCACGCAGCGGAACTGGAAGACCTCAACAGACGACTGGTACAGGCGCATGAAGACCTCGACGGCTCGCGCTCGCAGCTAGTGGAAAAGTCTGCGTTGCTGCAGAGCGTGGTGGAGGCGCAGGTCGTGCCCCTGTCGGAGCAACTTCAGAGGACAGCGAGCATGGTATTGAGCCGCCTCGCCGGCGTTGTACCGGCTGACGCTTTCGCCCTTGCAATCGTGTCCGAGGATCAGCCTCTGGTCCTCATCTTCGCCCCTGCCGGGTTGAGCCGGCGGGTTACAGATGAGATACGGCATCGGATGTCGCAGGCTGCCGAGATAGTACTGGGCCGCAAGCTCTCGAGAACGATCCCTCTCGGGTTCGAGCCCATCACCAGCGGGTCGACGAAGGTGGGATCTATCCGCTCCCACGCGATCCTCCCCCTAACATCGTCCGACCTGGAAACGCAGGTCCTAGGCGGCATGTTCAGCGGCAAGGCGGACGCCTTCGACGACGATCATGTTGCGCTCTTCTCCGCCGCGGGGGTTAGCCTTGCCTCTCTCTATTTGGCGCGCATTGTCCACGCCAAGGAGGAGGAGCTGCAGCGGCGGCAATCGGAGTTCGTCGCCACCGTCTCCCACGAGTTGCGCACCCCTCTCCATTCCCTATGGGGCTTCGTCAAGCTGCTGTTGGCGGGGAAGGTTCAGGACGAGAAGGTCCGCGGGGAGTTCCTGGGGATCATAGACCGCGAGTGCGCGCACCTGGCGGCGCTGGTGGGCGACTTTCTCGACGTCAGCAAGATCGAGGCCGGTCGGATGGAGATGCGAAAGGAGCCGTTGTCCCTCGATGAGTTGGCGACCAAGACGGTAGCCGCGTTCAAGACCGTGGCTGACGAGAAGACCCTCACCATCGATACCGATCTGCCGACAGACCTGCCACCTGTTGAGGGAGACACCGAGCGCCTCGGCCAGGTGCTGGCGAACCTCGTGATCAATGCCATCAAGTTCAGCGAGGCTGGCGGAACGATCATGGTGCGTGCCCGAGTGGAAGGGCCGGAGCTAGTGGTTAGCGTCCAAGACCAAGGCATCGGTATAGCGACAGAAGCTCTGCCCCACCTCTTCGAGAGGTTCTATCAGGCCGACGACTCAGGTACACGGTGGCAGGGAGGGACGGGCCTGGGTCTCTACATCAGCAGACAGATCGTGGAGGCGCACGGCGGCCGCATCTGGGTGGACAGCAACGTCGGCGAGGGTAGCACCTTCAGCTTCGCCATCCTAATGCACCCATCGGGTACGGAGGACATCC
>JALHUG010000223.1 GCA_022866185.1 Dehalococcoidia bacterium | reverse complement strand
GTTGATGTCGGTTCCATCAACGATGATCTGGCCGCTGTCGATGTCGTCGAGGCCGCTGAGGCAGTTGAGGAGGGTGGTCTTGCCGCAGCCGGAAGGGCCCATGATGGCCACCATCTCGCCCCGCTCAACCGAGAGGCAGACGCCTTTCAGGGCTGGCACCCTGGAATAGCCGGTGTCGTAGGTCTTGACCACATCCAGGGCCTGGATGATGGGGCCGCCCGTCCGGGCAGCACCCCCGTCATTCGAACCTCTCACATTCTGAGTCGGCAAGGCTAGCTATCCTCCACTGGTCTCATCGTCTCATATAAAAGCATGGGGTAACGAAACACTACTGTCAAACTCCATACCCGGCCGCCCTGGGCCACGGCTTTGGCCCGCCCAGCCCGTCCCCAGCCTGGTTCATGATCGGTGGGTTCTGGGCGCTGGGGTTCGCACGCAACCCCAGCCTGAAGGCTGGGGCATGGGGAGGCGAATCTGATGCCCCCGCCTTTGCGCCGGAGGCGCATCCGCCTTCGGAGGACAGGCGGGGGTCGGGACTTGATCCTATGCCTGCCCTGGTTGACAAGCTGGCGGGGGCAGGGATATATGGAGATGCCACCCAAACACCATTTCGAGGGGAGGAGGACCAGCGCACCATGAAGGCCGACCAGCTCGTCCAGCTCACCATCGCCGAGGCCGCCCGCTCCTTCCAGTCGGGCGAGCTATCGCCCGTGGAGCTCACTCGCGCCTGCCTGGAGCGCATCGAAGCGATGGACCCGAAGCTGAACGCTTTCATCACCCTTCTCCCGGAGCTGGCGATGGCCGAGGCCAGGGCGGCGGAGCAACGTCTCGGCCGCGGCGAGCGCCTGGGCTCGCTGGACGGCATCCCCTTCGCCATCAAGGACCTCTATGAGACCAAGGGCATTCGCACCACCGCCGGATCGAAGATCCTGGCCGACTACGTTCCGGCGGAGGACGCCACCTGCATTCGCCGCCTGCGTGAGCAGGGCGTGGTGCTGCTGGGCAAGCTCAACATGCACGAGTGGGCCTTTGGGGCAACCAACGTGGTCTCTCATTTCGGGCCGGCTCACAACCCCTGGGGCCTGGATCGAATCACCGGCGGCTCCAGCGGTGGGTCAGGCGCGGCTCTGGCCGCCTCCCTTTGCCTGGGCTCCCTGGGCTCGGACACTGGTGGCTCCATCCGCATGCCGGCCTCCATGTGCGGCATCGTCGGGCTCAAGCCGACCTACGGCCGGGTGAGCAAGCACGGCGTCGTCCCCCTGAGCGGCTCGCTCGACCACGCCGGGCCCATGACTCGCACGGTGGAGGACGCTGCCCTCGTCCTCCAGGCTATCGCTGGCCCTGACCCGGATGACCTCACGACCGAGGACGTGCCCGTGCCGGACTACCCGGCGGCTCTGAGCGGCGAGGTGCGAGGGCTGCGGGTCGGCGTGCCCGGCGGAGACGCGCTATCGGGCCTGGACAAGGACGTGGAGACGAGCTTCCGGGCGACTCTGAAGACGCTGGAGAGCCTGGGCGCTTCGCTGGTCGAGGTGCACATTCCGGCCCTTCAGCGGGCCGAGGCCATCTGGGAGGCGATAGCGGGGCCGGAGGCGGCGGCCTACCATCGGCGGAATCTCGAGGAGCGTCCGGAGGACTTCAGCGAGCCGGTGCGATTGCGGCTGCAACAGGGGTTGCAGATACGGGCGGTGGACTATCTGCGGGGCCTGGAAGGCCTGCAGCAGCTTCGGGCCGAGGTGGCACAGCAGTACGCGAAGATCGACGTGCTGGTGACGCCGACGACCGCCTCCACCGCCAGCAGGATCGAGGACGAGCTGGCTGCCAGCGGGCGCGAGGTTCACATCCACCGTCTTACCTGCCCCTTCAACCTGACTGGCCAGCCCGCGATCTCTGTGCCGTGTGGCTTCGATAGCCAGGGGCTGCCGGTGGGGCTGCAGATCGTCGGGCGGGCATTCGATGAGGAGACCGTGCTGAGGGTCGCTCACGCCTACGAGCAGGCCACCGACTGGCACAAGGCAAGACCGAATCTGTGATTCTTGGGAATACCAACGGCCCACGCCCCCGCCGGAGGCTGGTCCGCCTCTGGCGGATACGAGCAGACCACCGAATGGCACCTGCGCCGCCCGCCGGTGGGCTAGTCGCGGAGCACGATCCTGCAGTCTTCGGCCGCTTGAGCGACAAATGAGCAAGCAAAGTTGGCATCGACTCCTGAGAGGCAACCCCATCGATTGGCTTCTGGAGGAGGAGAACCCCTCCGTCCGCGCCTTCGCCCTCACCGACATCCTAGGTGAACCCCAGGATAGCCCAGAGGTCAGAAGGGCTCGCAAGGCCATCGCTGAGTGGGGGTTGGTGATGCAGGCGCTTGCCCTCCAGACACCAGGGGGGTACTGGGGCGATCGCATCGATAAGCCCTACGGAGCCCGGCGCACCAGCGCCTACTTCACCCTGCTGGCAGATGTGGGCCTGGAACGCAACGAGGGCATCGACAGGGCCGCCGACTATCTTTTTCAGCGCAGCCAGAGCATAAAGGACAGCGGGTTTGCCATCGAGGTCAAGCAGCGTTCCGTCTACTGCTTGACCGGCTACCTGGTGCGCTCTTTGTTGCGCTTTGGCTTCTCGGGGGACCCGCGTCTGGATAGGGCCATCGATAGTCTGGTGAGGACGGCGGAGGAGCCCACTCTTCTCGACTGTGTTGCCAACCAAAAGAAGCCCTGCCAGTGGGGGATGGTCAAGATGCTCTCGGCCTTCGCTGAGATACCCGAGGCGGAGCGGTCGCCCAGGGTGAAAGGAGCCATCAGCGAGCTGGCCGGCCAATTGCTCGATTATCCATTCGACTTCCAGGGCAGAGAGAAACGCTGGCTCAGCTTTGGGTTTCCCTATCAGTACCAAAGCGACCTCCTGGACATGCTGATGGTGCTGGCCAAACTTGCCTACGGGAAGGATTCACGCTTCAGGGCCTACGCCGAGATCGTCCTCTCGATGCAGGATGCAAAGGGCCGCTGGGTGAAACGGGCTGGCAGCCGCATCGTCGACGTGGGCAAGAACGGTCAGCCCAACAAATGGATTACCCTAAGCGCCCTGCGGGTGGCAAAGGCGATTTCAGACTAGTGGAGAGCACCCCATTCTTGTGCATGGCAGGCCTGCTGACAGGGGAAGAATTCGCTGAAAAGCAAGCCTGTCGAAGGAGGGGGCTCATGGTTCGACAAGCTCACCATGAGCGGATGACAGGCTCACCATGAGCGGAGATGCGCAGGCATCGCAAACCGCTCGTCCTTGTATCTTGTTTCCGGGAAGCAGACGTGACAGATCGAATCGTCCTGGGTCTAGCAAGACCGTGGCTCAGCTGGGTCGTCACGTCTCTCCCGCCTGCCGGAGCCCGAACAGTTGATGGGGCCGAAGAGCC
>JALHUG010000222.1 GCA_022866185.1 Dehalococcoidia bacterium | reverse complement strand
CGCAAGATGACCAAGAGCCTGGGCAACGTGGTCGACCCGGTGCAGGCCGCCACCAAGTACGGCACCGATGCCCTTCGCTACGTGCTGGCCACCGGTGGTGCCCCCGGCAACGACATGCGTATCTCCGACGAGCGCCTGGAGGGCGGGCGCAACTTCGCCAACAAGGTCTGGAACGCCGCTCGCTTCGTCATCACCAGCCTGGCAGACGAGACGGTGGAGCCGCCGCAGCCAGGCCAGCGGGACGACATGCCCCTGGAGGATCGCTGGATCATGTCGCGTCTGCACAGGCTGGCCGGCGATGTCGAGAGGCTGCTCTCTGCCTTTCAGGTGGGCGAGGCCGGTCGCCAGGTGCATGACTTCTTCTGGGGCGACTTCTGCGACTGGTACATCGAGATGGCGAAGGTACGCCTGAAGGCCGGCGACCCTTCGCCGCTGCCCCTGCTGGCGCACGTGCTGGACATGAGCCTGCGCCTGCTGCATCCCCTCATGCCCTTCCTGACGGAGGCCATCTGGCAGAACCTCAGGCCGCACCTGCGCCAGGCTGAGACCGAGGCCCTCATCGCTGCGCCCTGGCCGAGGGCGAGCAAGCGCTGGCATGACAGCGAGGCGGAGGCGCAGGCCCAGGCGGTGATGGACGTGGTGCGGGCCATCCGCAACATTCGGGCCGAGCGGGGGGTGGAGCCAGTCCGATACGTGGAGGCCTACCTGATAGCCGACGGCATGCGCCAGGCAGCCGAGGCCAGCCGCGCGATCATCGAGACGCTGGCGCGGGTGCGGCCCCTGCACATTGTCGATGGAGCCGGGGCGGCCCCGCGAGAGCAGGTGATCACCGCTGTTCTGCCGGACATGCAGGTAGTGATCCCCCTGGCTGGTCTGTTCGATGTGGAGGCCGAGCGCGCCCGCCTGCGCCGCGAGGTCGACGACGCCCAGGCGGAGGTCGCTCGCCTGGAGGCCAAGCTGGCCAACGAGCAGTTCCGCACGCGCGCTCCGGCGGCGGTGGTGGGCAAGGAGGAGGAGAAGCTAGCGGCCGCCCGCGCTCGCCTGGAGGGCCTACAGGCCCGGCTGGGGGAGCTGGGGTAGAGCTGCCACCCAGACTCCGATCGCTGACTCCGACAAGGAAGGGCCTGAGCAGATGTGCTCAGGCCCTCTTTCTGGCCGACGGGCTTGCCCTCTACAGGATGGGCAAATAGCGCTTGATCTCGTAGTCGGTGACGTGGCGGCGGTACTCGCTCCACTCGATGAGCTTGTTCTTCAGAAGGATCTCGAAAAGGTGATCCCCCAGGCAGCGTCGCAGCAGCTCGCTCTTCTCGGCCAGCTCGATGGCCTCGAACAGGCTCCCTGGCAGGTGGGCGATGTTCCGCCTCTGCCGCTCCTCCGCTGTCATCAGAAAGACGTTCTCCTCCACCGGCTCGGGGCAGGGGTACTGCTTCTCGATGCCCTCCAGGCCAGCCGCCAGCATCACGGCGAAGACCAGGTAGGGGTTGCAGGCTGGATCGGGGGAGCGATACTCGATGCGCGTGTCTTCCTCTTTGCCCGGCTTGTATTGGGGCACGCGGATGAGGTCGGAGCGATTGCGTAGGGCCCAGGAGAGATAGACCGGCGCCTCATAGCCCGACACCAGCCGCTTGTAGGAGTTCACCCACTGGTTGGTGACGAGGGTTATCTCGCGGGCGTGACGGAGCAGACCAGCGATGTAGCTCTTGGCGATGGCCGATAGGCAGTGCTCACTGTTGGCGTCGAAGAAGGCGTTGCGCTCGCCCCGGAACAGGGACTGATGGACGTGCATGCCGCTGCCATTCTGGTCGGCCAGGGGCTTGGGCATGAAGCTGGCATGGACGCCGTGCATGATGGCGACCTCTTTGACTATCAGGCGATAGGTCATGGTGCTGTCGGCCATAGTGAGAGCGTCGGTGTAGCGCAGGTCGATCTCGTGCTGACTGGGGGCCACCTCGTGGTGGCTGGTCTCCACGCCGATGCCCATCTCCTCCAGGGCCAGAACGGTCTCTCGCCGCAGGTCGGTGGCGGCGTCCAGGGGGGTGAGGTCGAAATAGCCGCCTCTATCCAGGACGGTAGTGCTCTCGGGGCTGGCGAAGTAGAAGTACTCCAGCTCGGGGGCGACGTAGAAGGTGTAGCCCAGGTCAGCGGCCCGCTTGAGGTTGCGCTTGAGGACATAGCGGGGGTCTCCCTCGAAGGGCTGACCGCCGGGCTGGAGGATGTCGCAGAAGATGCGGGCCACCCGGTTCTCAGTGGGGCGCCAGGGGAGGATGACGAAGGTATTGGGGTCGGGCATGGCCACCATGTCGCTCTCGTCGATGCGGGCAAAGCCCTCGATGGAGGAGCCGTCAAAGCCTTTACCCTCCTCCATAGCGCCTTCCAGTTCTTCGACGGTGATGGCCACGCTCTTCAGGCTGCCCAGGATGTCGGAGAACCACAAGCGGATGAACTTGACATCCTGCTCCTTGGCCATCCGGAGGACGTATTCCTTGCTTTCGCTGGTGCTCATGGCATCAACCTCCCCCTATAGTGGCATCATCTTAGCGCAGGAGGGCCCTGGCAGGCTAGTCTGCTCTATCACCGAGTTGCAGCGATACCCGGGCGTAGTGTGCCGCTCATGGTGAGCCTGATGGCCGCTCATGGTGAGCGGAAGGAAGCAGGCTTAGGGTGATGGCATGGCCCACCGTCATTCTGAGCAAAGCGAAGAATCTCGGCGGCGAGGTGGGCGAAATGGCAAGGCCTGCTCTGGGCTTTCCGCCGCCCGTGAGGGCTAGCCGATGGTGAGGACGCAGTCGCGGCTGGCACGCAGCCAGTAGCCCTGGCCGGGGCCCATCTCCTTCAGCGTGCCGTAGCCCAGGCCCGGAGCGTAGGACAGCCATGAGCTGCTGGCGGGGTCCCAGGCATAGACGATGTCGTAGCTGCCGTCGATGGAGGCCAGCGCCTCCTGTGGAGGTAGCGGCGTGCGCCAGGGGTAGCCGATGAGGTTCCATCCTTCCACCAGCGGGATCTGCACTGGGCCGGGCACTTCCCCCACCACCGATAGGGTTGCCTCATCGGTCATGCGGATCCAGAGGCCCATGGTTTCGTCCAGGCGGCCGAGGTCGCCGCTGGCTCCGAAGAAGGATAGGTAGCGGCCGGCGCCGGCGTCCCAGGCGTAGGCGACATCGTAGCCGCCGTCCACACTCGCCAGCACGGAAGGGGTGGCTTCAGGCTGCGGCCGCAGGGGCAGCGAGATGAGGTTCCAGCCAGCGCTGAGGTGGACGGTTTCTACATCCAGGCTGAACAGGGGATTGCGGCGTAGCGCATCTGTCTCCGGGTGCTCCGGCACGTCGAGAAGCCCCACTTGGGGGTACTTGGGGTAGACCCACATCACGGTCTGATCGCAATGCTCATCACAGGGGTCGGCACCGTTGGAGTACACGTCCTCGTGGGGGTGGGGGAGATTGAAGGCGTGGCCTAGCTCATGGGCGAAAATGCCCAAGGCCCTGTTCCTGGCGTAGCAATCGTCTTGGCAGTCAGCGGCTATGTCCTGCAGCTCGCGACGGCCGATGGTGGCCACACCGCCGCCGTCGCTCGAGAACCAGGCTCCGCCGGGGTCGCCCAGGCTGGAGCTGACCTCGTAGGTCTGCACTGCCACGAGGTAGACCGATTGGGGATCGTCTCGGTTCACGTAGCCGCGCTCCTCACGCTCGCCCACCACCGCGTGAAAGGCGGCGACCCACTCGCTGGCGGGCTGGCAAGTGAGATCGCTACAGTATTCGGCGATGGTCTTCTGGCCGACCACCTCGACGAGGGCCTCACGCTGGAAGGTCTTGCCCACCTGCTGCCCATACCAGCGGCGCACATCTTCGAGGCCTTGCTCGAATGCCGCCACCAGGGTCGGGTCGAGGGGATCGTCCTGGGCTCTGAAGTAGAGGACGTGGACCGTGGGGCTGGTGGTATCTGCGGCGCTCCCTGCCGGGGCTGGCGATACAAGAACTGCCAGAGCCGAGACCACCACCGCTGCCAGCGCCGCGCATCGGATGACCATGCGGTCCTCCAAGGGAGGGCCCGCGCGGTTGGACGGTGGGTGCCGCTTCGGCTGGGCTGAGGAAGCCTGCCAATCAGCGGCCTTCTTCCGCCCACTTCGCGCGGGTTCCCCCGACTAGGGACAATTCCGAGGGTTCGTTGCGGTTGGACGGTGGGGTCGCTTTGGGCGGGCCGAGGAAGGCCGCCGAGCAGCGCCGTTTTTCGCCCACTTCGCAGTGGCTCACCCTTAGGATCGCATGCCTGGGTGAAGATAGCGGTTAATAGGAGGCGCCAAACGGTGAACCGAAGGTATACAAACGGTTAAGTCTTGCCCTGGGGCATCAGAGGTTGTTAACAAATCCTGGGGTCGTGCGTCCTGTCAGGGCCATCTCTTCCACTCGTTCGCCGTTGGTGGTTCAGCTCTCGACCCCCGCCTGTCCGCCATGCGGACTCCGCCTCTGCGGATGGCGGAGAAGGCGGGG
>JALHUG010000221.1 GCA_022866185.1 Dehalococcoidia bacterium | reverse complement strand
GTGCTCTCCGACGACGAGCCGCTGACGAAGGCGCGTCTGAAGCTGGTGGCGGCCTGCAAGAACGCCCTGGCTCGAACGCTGGGCCTCATGGGCGTGGCGGCGCCGGAGCGAATGTAAAATACCTTTGCCATGCTCACCCAGGAGCAGCTTCAGCCCATTGCCCAGCTCGTCGAGCACTACGAGCGCCTCTCCGACGCCGACCGCCGCCACTACTCGGAGACCGAGACCCGCACCAACTTCGTCGACCGTCTCTTCCTTGCCCTGGGCTGGCCTGTCTACGACCGCGACCACGTCGAGCGTGAGACCACCGTCGCCGAAGGCAAACGCCCTGACTACATCTTCAAGCTCCACGGCGTGCCCCGCCTCTTCCTCGAGGCGAAGCCCTTCCGCGAGGACATCTATGACCGTGCCTTCGCCCGTGACGCCATCACCAAAGCCTTGAACAAAGGCGTCCCCTGGGCAGGCGTCACCAATTTCGCCGCACTGGTCATCTTCGACGCCCAGGAAGAGCTCCGACCAGGTGCTCCCCCCGCTCGCGTCCTTGATCTCACCTATTCAGACTACCTCCGGCCCGATTCCGGCCTCCACTACCTAACCCGTGAGGCCCTTGACCAGCGCCTCCTCGAGCAGCAAGCCCAGCGCACCGGCACCCGTCCTCGCGGCGTCCCCATCGAGAAGCGTCTGTACGAATCCATGCGCCAGTGGCGCGAGTCGCTGTTCAACCACATGCGCACCGCACTCACTTGGAGGACCGATGCCCAGCTTCACACAGGTGACGAGGCTATCCAGCGGCTTATCAACCGCCTTATCTTCCTCCGCAACTGCGAGGATCGCGACATCGGCACCACCGACCTGCGCGCTCTCCTCCACCGCATCCGCTCCCGCGACCGTAACGTCCGCGTCACCGACTCGCTCTTGCGCCTCTTTGCCGAGGCTGCCGCTACGTATGACAGCGAGCTCTTCCAGACCGATGCCCTCATTGACGTCCTGCTGCAAGGGCTCGCTACCAGGACCGACGTGGACGACACCCTGGCCGAGATTGTCGAGGGCCTCTATGCAGTGCCCCGCAGCTATGCCCAATATGACTTCGCCCAGATGGACGCCGATGTCCTCGGCCAGGTCTACGAGCAGTACCTCGGCTACGTGCCCCAGTACATGCGCCAGCTCGCGGCCCAGAAGCCGCTCCCTGGCCAGCCCGCCCGCGAGATCGCCGTCGAGGCCAAGCACCAGCGCCGCAAGGAGCACGGCATCTACTACACCCCCCGCTGGGTCGTCCGCTATATCGTCCAGCAAACCCTCGGCCGCTTCCTCGACGAGAATCGCCATAACGAGGACGCTATCGCCAACGTAACCATCCTCGACCCCGCCTGTGGCTCCGGCTCCTTCCTCATTCACGCCTACGAGACCCTCTTGGAGCACCACGCCGCCAGAATGGGCGGCGATGTCGGCCACCTGGACACCCGCACCCGCGAGTGGATCCTTACCCACAACATCTTCGGCGTCGACCTCGACCCCCAGGCCGTCGAGATCGCCCGCCTGAACCTGCTCATCCGCATGGTCCGCCAGCAGGAGCTCTTGCCCGAGCTCAAGGACAACATCCGCCTGGGCAACTCGCTCATCTCCGGCAGCGAGACCGAGCTCCGCCCGTACTTCGGCGACGCCTGGCAGGACAAGCGCCCCTTCGACTGGGAACAGGAATTCCCCGAAATCATGGCCCGCGGGGGGTTTGACGTGGTGATTGGCAACCCCCCATGGGTCTTTACTCGAGAGGGAGATTTTGGGGAGCCAGCAAAGCAGTTTTTCTTGAAGAGCTACGTCGGTGCGAAGGGCAAGCTCAACTTGTACGCTCTCTTCATCTGGCGAGGCCTAACTTTGCTCAAACCAGATGGACTTTGCTCAATGATTGTCCCCAACACCTTCTTGAGAGCTACAACGTATGAAGACCTTCGCAGGGAGGTTATGGGCCGGTATCGCATTGAGGAAATTACAGACGTTGGCCCTGATGTATTCCCAGGAGTTACGGCATCAACAGTCATCCCGATTATCAAGAAAGCTCAACCCTCGCCGAGCATCGAGATCAAGGCCCTTGATAGAACAGGCAATGCCCGACGGATAAACCTTCTGGAGCGCGCCAGGGTCTTGGCGACATCTGCCGCCGTCCTTGATTTGTACGCTGATGCCGCGGTTAATCAGATCGCTGACAAAATGCTCGCAATAAGCCATCCGCTCTCGGCCTGCACTCAACACCTAATCTCCGGGATTCAAACCTGGAAGCAGCACAAGAGCAACTTCATCGCTAGCACACGTTTGACAGAGGACTACAAACCCTTGCTAGAAGGAAAAGACATTGGGCGTTATGCATTGAATTTTGCAAATAAATACATTCTTTATGATAAGAAGGTCCTCAACGTCATGCAGAACGAAAGTATATTCCTACTGAACGAAAAGATTCTTATTCAACGCGTGAGCGGCGGGCCACAGCCGCTAAGAGCGACTCTTGACAGGCACTCCTACTATACTTTCAACTCAATAAACACCTTGGTCTGCCGAGGACTTGACAACCGCTACGTCCTCGGGCTTCTCAACTCAACGCTCGTGAATTGGTTGTACTACAACAAATTCAGTAATCGGTCGTCCCTGACGGTGAACATAGCAACCAAGTTTCTACGCCAGCTCCCCATCCGCCGCATCGACTTCACCAACCAGCAGGAGAAGGCAACACACGACCGCCTTGTTGCACTGGTGGACCGCATGCTGGGCCTTCACCAGCGCCTCGCCGCCAAGGGCGACCTCCACGACAACGAGCGCGAGCAAATCGAGCGCGAAATCGCCCAGACCGACCGCGAGATCGACGACCTCGTCTACGACCTCTACGGCCTCTCCGCTAAAGAACGCGCCCTCATCGAAGCCGAAGTCAAGCGCTAACCCATCCGCTGCGAGATTGCCCCACTTCGCTCCCCTGTGCTACTATCCACCTAGTCCCATGACCAATGGTTCGACAGGCTCACCATGAGCGATTCGGCAGGCTCACCATGAAGCGCGGTCGCGTATTCGCCGGCATCCGCTGCACGGGGCGTCAGCATCTCGGCAACTACCTGGGGGCCATCCAGAACTTTGTGGCCCTCCAGGACGAATATGACTGCGTCTACTCCGCCGTCGATATTCATACCATCACCACGCCCTGGGAGCCGGCCGAGCTGCGGCAGAACGTGTGGGAGACCGTGCTCGACCTGCTGGCCGCCGGCATCGATCCCGAGCGCAGCATCCTCTATGTGCAGTCGCACGTGCCCGAGGTGATGGAGCTGGCCGTGTTCCTGGGCATGATCACCCCCTTGGGGTGGCTAACCCGCGTCACTACCTTCAAGGACAAGGTGCGCCTTCACCCTGACAACGTGAACTATGGGCTGGTGGGCTATCCCGTCCTCATGACCGCCGACATCATTGGCTACAAAGCCGACACGGTACCCGTGGGCGAGGACCAGCAGCCTCACCTGGAGCTGG
Source organism: Dehalococcoidia bacterium (assembly GCA_022866185.1). GTDB lineage: Bacteria > Chloroflexota > Dehalococcoidia > SM23-28-2 > SM23-28-2 > SM23-28-2. Next base: position 1,171 of record JALHUG010000221.1, on the reverse strand, counting down.
CGCGGGAGATCGCCCGCCGGTTCAATCGCCTGTTCGGCGAGACCTTCCCCGAGCCCTTCGCCAAGCTCACGGAGGCGCCGATAGTGCTCGGCCTCGACGGCGTCAGCAAGATGAGCAAGAGCCTGGACAACGACATCGAGCTGGCCGCTACGCCGGAGGAGACGCTGGAGCGGGTGATGACCGCCGTCACTGACCCCCAGCGAACGCATCGCCACATCCCCGGTCGGCCCGAGGTGTGCAATGTCTACAGCCTCCATCACCACTTCAACCCTGACCAGGTGGAGGTTGTGTACGCGGAGTGCACCACCGCCAAGCGGGGCTGCGTCGAGTGCAAGCAGCAACTGGCCGAGGGCATTAATCGCGTCCTCGCCCCCTTCCGCCAGCGGCGCCAGGAGCTGGCCGGCCGCACGGGCTACGTCGAGGGGGTGCTGGCCGACGGGGCTGCTCGCGCCCGCGCTATCGCCCGCCAGACGCTGGCCGAGGCGCGGGAGAAGATGGGGCTGCCTGCGCCCTATGGCGACTGACCTTCCTTCGGCAAGCTCAGGACAGGCTCCTTCGACAAGCTCAGGGCAGGCTCCTCTGTCCAGGAGCGGCAAGAGCCCGCTGGAGGTGGCCCGTCTCTGCGCCCGCGAAGGCGAGCGCATTGTGATGGCGGCCTTCAGGAGTGCCCAGGACGTGCGGGTCAAAGGGCGGGGCAACCTGGTCACCGCCGCAGACCTGGCCTCCGAGCGGGCGATCCACCAGATCCTGGCCGCCGAGTACCCCGACCACTCCGTGCTCTCGGAGGAGACGGGGCCGAAGGTCGGCCGACCTGGCGGCCCCGCCAGCGCGAAGGGTGAGGGCTGGATGTGGGTGGTGGACCCCCTGGACGGCACCCACAACTACGCTCGCGGCATCCCCTTCTTCTGCATCAACATCGCGCTGTGCTATGGGGAGGAGCCGCTGGTGGCGCTGACCCACGACCCTGTTCGGGGGGAGGAGTTCTGGGCCCAGAAGGGCGAGGGGGCGTTCGTGAACGGCGAGCGGATGCAGGCCTCAGGGGCGGAGAGCGTGCAGGCGTCGCTGGTGGTGGTGGGCCTGGGCTACAACGACCAGCGGGCGGGCCGGCTGCTGGGCCTGCTGCACGAGCTGTGGCCGGGGATGCAGAGCGTGCGCATCATGGGGAGCGCCG
>JALHUG010000220.1 GCA_022866185.1 Dehalococcoidia bacterium | reverse complement strand
CTCCGCAGGGCATCGATGGTGGCCACCGCCGTAGCGGCGTTCTCTAGCTGATGCGCACCCAGAAGGGGCAGCCACAGCTCTCGAGAGCAGCCGGGGCCGACCAGTAGAAAGCTCTGGCCTGTCAGGTCCCAGGCCAAGCGCTGCGCGCCGTAGGTCTCACCCACGTCCAGCAGGCGAGCGCCCAACTCCGCTGCCTTCCCGCGCACGACGGCGGCTGCCTCCGGGTAGGGCTGGGGCGCCATCACCGCCGGCGTCTCTGGGCGGAGGATGGCCGCCTTCTCCGCCGCTATTTTCTCCACAGTATCGCCCAGAATGGCGGTGTGCTCCAGGCTAATGGGGACGATGACGCACACTGCTTTCTCGTCAACCACGTTGGTGGCGTCCAGGCGACCGCCCATGCCCACCTCCAGCACCTGCCACTGGACATCCCTGTCCCGAAAATAGCGGAAGGCCAGCGCGGTCAGCAGCTCGAAGGTGGTGAGCTGACCGAAGCGGCCGTCTTCGTTCTCGGCGGTCGCCGCGGGGGCGAGGGCTTCGGTCAGGCGAGCGAATTCGATCTCGCCGATGGGCTGGCCATCCACAGCTATGCGCTCGCGGATGCTGTGGAGGTGAGGGCTGGTGTACAGGCCGCTGCGATATCCCGCCGCTTGCAGGACAGAGGCGATCATGGCGGCCACGCTGCCCTTCCCCTTGCTGCCGGCGATGTGGATGGTCTGGCGGCCCAGGTGGGGATCGCCCAGGCGGGCCAGCAGGGAGCGGACGCGGCGCAGGTCGAAATTGGGGGCGGCGAAGGCCTGGGCGGGCATCCTCTCCCAGTCGGTGAAGCTGAGAATGTACTCGACGGCTTGGCCGTAGTCCACGTCAGGCGCCGCTCCGCCTCCGGCCGATGGGAAGCCCATCCTCCAGCCACGGGAAACTGGCAGCCACGGTGACGAAGCCCACGGCCGCGGTAACGAAGCATGTCCAGTCGTTGGAGCCCGTAGAGCCCATCCCCACCCCGGTCCCGAACAGAACCATGCCGGCCAGGAGCAGGCCGACGCGCATGGGGTTAAAGCGGGAGCCCAGCCCCAGGATAGCCGTTCCCATCAAGCCCGTCCCCGTGAGGGCCAGGATCAGCCCCACGTTGCGCGTGTAGTCCCCTTGCCCCCCTCCCTCATCTTCGAATTGACGGGCGTACTCGTCCTCCTCCCAGGATGGCTGTGGTGACTTGTAGTTGGTGAACACGCCTGTCAGGACCACCGCCAGGGTAACCCCGAACAGAGCCAGGAAGTAGAACGCACGCAGCGTGCCGGCCAGAGGAGCTGTTGACTGAAGGCTCATGAGGTCCTCCCTTCACAGGGCCCCCGCCGAAGGCTACAGGGGCCATTGGTGGCAGGCCCAGCGACTGCAACAAGAGCCAGAGCTTCTGGGGCCGGACCCGCCGCAAGGCATGCTGGATTATAGCACCGCCCTCTCCGCTGGCTCAACGAGTGTGGTCTTTCAGGACATGGGGAAAAGAGAGGCTGACCGGCTGCGGCGCCCCAAACGGGGTCTCAAGGCCCTCATCGCCAGCGAGAGGAGAAGCTGCGGAAACCATCGCGAACCTTCTCCTTCTGGCTCGCGGTGAGCAGCTCGCCGAAGAAAGACAGACGGTCTTCCAGATAGGCCACGCCCGACACAACGTCGGTGACATCGTCGGAGGCCACCACCTCGGCGGCCAACCCCCGCACCAGTTTCTCCAGCCGCTCGTCCGCCAGCAGCCGCAGTCGCGCCATCTGCTCGGCGCTCAGCTCGTCTGGCTCTGACCCCTCGTCCAGAGAGAGATAGCGGTAGAATTCCTCCTTGCCCAGGAGGCGGGCAAGCTGAAGGCTGGCTATCCTCCTACTCATCATCGCTCCACCGAAAGAGACAGGGGTTGGTCAGATACCAGTCCCTGGGATTGGGCTGCCGCCATCCCCTATGAGCGGCCGCGGATCTTGTTGTAGCACTCGCTGCAATAGACAGGCCTATCGCCCCTGGGCAGGAAGGGCACCTCCGTCATCTGGCCACACTCGGCACAGACCGCGGGGTGCATCTGGCGTGGCGTACGTCCGCCAAAGCTGGCGGCGGCCCCATAGTGGACGTAG
>JALHUG010000219.1 GCA_022866185.1 Dehalococcoidia bacterium | reverse complement strand
GATCTTCATGACCATACCGCTGGCCATCCTCGCCATCATCCTGGCCATCGGCTACCTGTCTGAGAACTGGGACAAGATCAAGGCCAAGACCCTCGAGATCTGGAACGCCATCAGCAGGTTCCTCGACGACAAGCTGGACTGGATGCGGGGCATCATGGAGGCCGCCTGGACGGACATGCGGGCCAAGCTCCAGTTTGCCTGGGACACCATGAAGAACTACATCGACACGGCGCTCAACGTCATCAGGGACGTCATCAACATCGTGATGGCGCTGCTCAAGGGCGACTGGCAGGCGGCGTGGGACGGGGTCAAGCAGCTCGTGAGCGACGTGTGGGACGGCATCAAGACCCAGATAGACATCAGCATCGCGCTTATCCTGGGCGTGCTCTCGGGGTTCCCCGCGCTGGCCGTTGACGCGCTCGGCGACCTGCTCGGCCTGCTCGTGCAGAAGGGACTAGATCTCATCCAGGGACTCCTAAACGGCATCGTCTGGCTGTTCGAGATGGAGGTCAAGGCCTACCTCCGTATCGGTCAGAAGGTGCTGGACGCCGTCGGCGACCTGGGCAGCTTGCTCTATGACAAGGGCAAGTCACTTATCCAGGGACTTTGGGACGGCATCAAGGCACTGTGGGGCGAGGTGGAGGGCTGGGTATCTGACGCGGTCGGAGACCTTATCCCATCGGCCGGTGACGTCCTCGGTAAGTTCAATCCCCTCAACTGGGCGGAGGGTGGGGTCATCCCCGGTGCCGCGGGCGGCGGCCTGTTCAATGGTCTATCGGGGGTAGGTGAGAAGGGGCCGGAGCTTATGGCCCTGCCCGGCGGCACGCGCATCTACTCTAATGCTGACAGTATGAAGATGGTCGGCAAGGGCCGGGGCGGCGTCATCGTTAACATCGGCCATGTCGACGCCCGCTCGGAGGACGAGGCCAGGGCAGCCGCGAGCGGCATGGGCTACGCGCTGCAGCAGGCCATGCGCAGCAGGGGGGTGGCGGCATAATGCCCATCAGATATCTTGAGAAGTTCACGAACATCGCGGGCACGAGCATCTCCTATACGTTCCCGCTCAAGGCCTACGAGTGGGAGTCGGTCGAGCCGCTGCGCACTGCGTTCCTCGAGAGCGTGGGCATGGACTTCGCCTACGACGCTCTCAGGGGCGCGATGTCCCCGCGCGGCGTAGCCGCCGAGACCGTGCGCTTCATGATTGTGGGCGCGGACGCAGCGGCGGTGGACACGGCGCTGGACGACATCAGGGGCAAACTGCTGAGCATCGGGCGCGGCAAGCTCTACACGGTGACGGCGGCTGGCGTCAGGCGGTGGTGCTACGCGCGGCTGGCGGGGTTGCCTGATATCCGAGTGTCCGTCCCGGCCATGCGGCACGCGCCGGCCGAGGTGCGGTTCCAGCGGTATTCGCCTTGGTTCGCCGAGAGCATAACGACGGTGGGCGCGACCACGCTTATCGACACCTCACCAAAGACCATCTCTGTGACGAACGCAGGCAACATCCCTGCGAAACTCGTAGCCATCAGGTTCCGGGCGGATGGTGCCGGCGGCTTCACTAACCCGGTGCTGACGAACGTGACCAACGGTTACACGTTTAGTTCAACCAGGGACGCCATAAGCGCAAACAGCGAACTCAAAGTGGACACTGAGGACTTGTCAGTTAGGTGGAGCAATGACAACGGCGTCACTTACGCGGACGATTTCGTGCTGTTCACCATCGGCGCATTGCAGGCCAGCTTCTTCCGGCTTGAGCCCG
>JALHUG010000218.1 GCA_022866185.1 Dehalococcoidia bacterium | reverse complement strand
GGCTCATCGATCCGGATGCCAACCCGCGACTGCTGCGCTATCTCGTTGAGAGAGGTTGCCAGGCCGCCGCGGGTGGGGTCGCGCAGGACGTGGACGTTGGCGCTGGCCGCCAGCATGGCCGCCACGAGGCCGTTCAGGGGGGCGACGTCGCTGGCCACCGGCGCCTCGAACTCCAGCCCCTCCCGCTGGGAGAGCACGGCGATGCCGTGGTCGCCGATGCTGCCCGAGAGGATGATGGCGTCGCCCACGCGGGCCCGGTCGCCGCCGATCTCCACCCCCGCCGGCACCAGGCCCAGGCCGGCCGTGTTGACGAACAGCCCGTCGGCGGCGCCCTTCTCCACCACCTTCGTGTCGCCGGTCACGATCTGCACACCTGCCTCAGCCGCCGCCTGGCGCATCGACTTCACCACCGCCCTCATGGTGGCCAGGGACAGCCCCTCCTCGATGACGAAGCTGGCCGAAAGGTACAGGGGCTTCGCCCCCACCATGGCCAGGTCGTTGACCGTGCCGCAAACCGCCAGGCGGCCGATGTCGCCCCCCTTGAAGAAGAGAGGCTTCACCACATAGGAATCGGTGGTGAAGGCCAGGCGGGGGCCGCTGCCGTCCTTGGTCAGGGCGAACACCGCCGAGTCGTTGAGCTGGTCGAGGATGGGGTTGGCCCAGGGCGGCAGGAACTCCTTAGCCACCAGCTCGTGGCTGAGGCGGCCGCCGCTGCCATGAGCCAGGAGGATCTTGCTGGTTTCTAGCGTGTTTCTCTTTGCCATGGCCTTCCTTAGCTTGACCCGTATTGATACCAGCCGGCGCAGGTGCCCTCGCTGGAGACCATGCAGGGGCCTACCGGCCTCTCGGGGGTGCAGGTCTTGGCGAACAGGGGACACTCCGGCGGCGTCTTGACCCCCCGCAGTATATCGCCGCAAAGGCAGCCCTTGTGCTCCTTGGCAGGCGGAGGGTTGATGGCAAAGGCCTCCTCGGCGTCGAAACGCTTGTACTCTGGACGTAGCTTCAACCCGCTGCCAGGGATGCATCCCAGCCCCCGCCAGTGGGCGTCGCTGGTCTCGAACACCCGCGATACTAGCTCCCTCGCCAGGGGGTTACCCTCCGGCCGCACTCCGCGCCGATACTGGATCTCCACCCCCGCCCGGCCCTCGGCGATCTGGCGCAGCAGCATCTCGATGCCCTGGAGGATGTCCAGCGGCTCGAAGCCGGTGATCACGCAGGGAACGCCGTACTGCTGGGGGATGAACTGGTAGGGCTGCGAGCCGATGACCACGCTCACGTGGCCGGGGCAGATGAAGCCGTCGATGCGCACCTCTCTGGCGTCGAGCAGGGCCCGCATGGCGGGCGGGATCAGCTTGTGCACTGAGATCAGGTAGAAGTTCTTGAGCCCCAGCGCCTCGGCCTCCAGCAACGCGGCGGCGATGGTCGGGGCGGTGGTTTCGAACCCCACGGCGAGAAATACGACAGGCCGTCGGGGGTTGTCGCGGGCCAGGCATACGGCGTCGCGAGGGGAATAGACCACCCGCACGTCGCTGCCATCGGCCTTGACCTGCTGGAGGCTCTGGCGGCTCCCTGGCACCTTCATCATGTCGCCGAAGGTGGTCAGGGTTACCCCCGGCTGCTCGGCGAGGGCGATGGCCTTGTCGATATCGGCGTTGGTGGTGACACAGACGGGGCAGCCCGGCCCCGAAAGCATGCTCAGCGGCGGCGGCAGGAGCTGGCGGATGCCGTGGCGGAAGATGGCCACGGTATGGGTGCCACACACCTCCATCAGGTTCAGCGGGCGGCTGGTGATGCGCTCGATCGCCGCCAGCAGCCCGCGGGCGGCGGCAGCGTTGTGGAACTCCTGCACGTAGCGTACCACTATGCCTCTGCCCTCCCGGCCTCGGCCATCTCAGCCAGAAGGCGCAGGGTCTCCTCGGCCTCCGCCTCGTCCACCTTCTGGAGAGCGTAGCCAGCGTGGAGGAGAACGTAGTCGCCCAGGCGGACATCGGGCAGGAGCATGAAGCTCGCTTCCCGCACCACTCCTCCCATCTCCACCAGGCCCAGGCTCTGCTCGCCGACCTTGATGACCCGCGCCGGTATGGCCAGGCACATGGCTAGCGCTCCTTCCTCCTCGACAGGCGGGCGTTGGCGATCACCGCCTGGCCCAGGGCGATGCCGCCGTCGTTGGTGGGCACCTGGTGATGGATCAGGGCCTCGAAGCCCTGGCTCTCCAGTCCGTCCAGGGTGCGGCCAAGGAGATAGGCGTTCTGGAACACGCCGCCGCTAAGGGCCACCCGGTTGATGTTCGTTCTTTCCCTGGCGGCGAGGCTCACGCCGACGATGATGTCGGCGATGGTGTTGTGGAACTTGGCCGAGATCACCGCCGCATCCACGCCCCGTCCCATGTCCGACACGATTCCCCGCAGCACGGGCGCCGGATCAACAATTATAGGATAGCTTGAAGGTCGGCTCCAGTCGTAGATCTCGTCCACCCCCTCGGCGGCCAGCATCTCAAGCTCGATGGCTGCCTGCCCCTCGTAGTTGACCACGCCGCGCACGCCCAGCAGGGCCGACACGGCATCGAACAGTCGGCCGCAGCTTGAGGTGAGGGGGCAGTTCACCTTCGTCGCCATCATGCGGCGCACCAGGGCCAGCTCCGTGGCATCGATCTGCGCCCACAGCGCCAGGGGCAGGCGCAGGGCCTCCTCACCGAAGGCGCTCAGCAGATGGCTCGCCGCCATGCGATAGGGTCGCTTGATGGCCGCCTCGCCGCCGGGCAGGGGCACGTACTTGAGGTGACCCAGGCGGCGAAAGCGGCGGTAGTCGGCCAGGAGGAACTCGCCGCCCCAGATGTGGCCATCTGTGCCGTAGCCGGTGCCGTCGAAGGCCACCCCGATGACCTCTTCGTCCACCCCGTTCTCGGCCAGGCAGCTCACCACGTGGGCATGGTGGTGCTGCACGGGCACCCGCCGCAGGCCCTGGGCCTCCGCCAGCTCCAGGGCGTAGCGGGTGGCCAGGTAGTTGGGGTGAAGGTCGTAGGCCACCGCCTGCGGATTCACGCGAAAGAGCTTCTGGAAATGCTCGACAGACGCTTGATAGCTGGCGAAGGTCTCGTAGTTCTCCATGTCGCCGATGTGCTGGCTAAGGAAGGCATAGGTGCCCTTGGTGAGGCAGAAGGTGTTCTTGAGCTCGGCCCCGCAGGCCAGGATCTCCTTCAGCTCCAGGTTCAGGCGGACGGGGAAGGGCGCATAGCCGCGGGAGCGGCGGGTCATCGCCTCCCTGCCGCGAAACAGACGGGTCACCGAGTCGTCGCAGCGGACCTGGATATCGCGGTTGTGGAGGAGGAAGTAGTCGGCCAGGGGGCTCAGGCGCTCCACGGCCTCCTGGTTGCCGATGGCGATAGGCTCTTCGCTCATGTTACCGCTGGTCATGACCAGGGCCAGAGGCGCAGGCGTTGGCCCGTCGCCCAGCAGGAGGTAGTGCAGGGGCGTGTAGGGCAGCATGGCCCCCAGGCAGTTGTTAGCGGGGGCTACCTCGGCCGCGATGGGTGAGCCCGGCTTGCGCTGCAGGAGCACGATGGGCCGCGCCGGCGACTCCAGGAGCTGGGCCTCGCCTTCGCTCACCTGGCAGTAGCGGCGGACGGTGTCCACGTCCAGGGACATGACGGCGAAGGGCTTATCCACTCGCTGCTTGCGCTCGCGCAGGGTGGCCACCGCCGCCGCGTTGGTGGCATCGCAGGCCAGGTGGAAGCCCCCCAGGCCCTTCACCGCCACGATCGCCCCCGCGGCAAGCAGGCGGCGGGCGCCCTCGATGGGCTCGCCGGGCGGCGACGGCTCAGCGGGGCGAGCGTCATTGCTAGCCAGCTCCAGGCGGGGGCCGCACAATGGGCAGGCGTTGGGCTGCGCGTGAAAGCGCCTGTCAGCAGGGTTGTGGTACTCCTGGTCGCATTGAGGGCACATGGTGAAGACGCTCATCGTCGTCTTGGGTCGGTCGTAGGGGATGTCGCTGATAATGGTGAAGCGAGGGCCGCAGTTGGTGCAGTTTATGAAGGGATAGGCCCAGCGGCGGTCATGGGGGTTCCGTAGCTCAGCGAGGCAGTCGGTGCAGATGCAGATGTCGGGGGAGATCAGAACGAACTCATCGCCCTCGCGGCTGGCCTCGACGATGAAGGACGAGTAGCCAACAGGCGGAAG
>JALHUG010000217.1 GCA_022866185.1 Dehalococcoidia bacterium | reverse complement strand
GTCGAGCGGCTGGTCTGGAACATGAGCTGCGAGAACAACCTCGCCAAGTACCTGACACGCTGCAGCGGAAGGGTGGGCATCGTCGCCAAGGGCTGCGATGCGCGCTCCGTCGTCGGCCTTCTCAGGGAGGGACGAATAGAGCGCGAGCGGGTGCATATTATCGGCGTTCCCTGTCAAGGCATGCTCGACCGGCGCCGCATCGAGGCTGAGCTGGCGGGCAGAGAGGCCCTGGACGTGCAGGAGCGGGAAGGAGAAGTGATCCTCCGCGGGGACGGCTTCGAGATCGCCCTGGAGAAGGAGCGCTTCCTTCACGCCTCCTGTCGCGCCTGCCGCTTTCGCAACCCGGTGCTGTACGACACCCATGTCGGCGAGCCGGTCGCGGAGTGCGCCGCTGACGACGAGTACGCAGCGGTGCGGGAACTCGAGGCCATGCCGCCAGACGAGCGCTGGCGCTTCTTCGAGGCCCAGGCGAGCCGGTGCATCCTGTGCTATGCCTGCCGCAACGCCTGCCCGCTGTGCTACTGCACGGAGTGCTTTGCGGCCAGCACCGAGCCCCGCTGGTTGAGTCCGTCGAATGACCCCACGGATGCCCTCGTCTTCCAGATCGTGCGGATGATGCACACGGCGGGTCGGTGCGTAGACTGCGGCGCCTGCGAACGGGCCTGCCCCATGGGCCTCGACTTGAGTCTGCTCACCAAGAAGGTGGACAAGGACGTGGAAGAGTTCTTCCACTTCAAGGCTGGACTGGACGTGCAGGAGCGGGCGCCGCTTTCCACGTTCAGCCCTGATGACCCCGGAGGCTTCATCCGGTGAGAGCAGTGCTGCTCGCCAAGGACCAGATATCGGTGCTGCTGGAGGCGCTGCTCCAGGGCCGCAAGCTGTTCGCGCCGGTCGATGACGGCGGCGTGATGGCTTTCCGGCAGGTGGGCTCGCCGCAGGAGGTGGTCCTCGACTACCACAACTCGACCGTGCCGCCGAAGCGGCTGTTCTTCCCCCAGAGCGAGACCCTTTTCCGCTACGGCCTGGAAGGGGAGCAGCTCGCGCTGGAGGAGCCGCAGCCGGCGTCGGGGGAGAAGGTGCTGTTCGGCGTCCGGCCGTGCGATGCGCGCAGCTTCACCCTCCTCGATCGGGTGTTCACCGGCGGCAACCACTGCGACGGCTGCTACCAGGCGAGGAGAGAGAGCTACACGGTGGTCGGCCTCGCCTGCACCCACCCGCGGGCTGAGTGCTTCTGCACCTCGGTAGGAGGCGGGCCTTTCGCCACTGCGGGCTCGGACGTGCTGGTTACAGACCTGGGATCGGACTACCTAGTCGAGGCGGTCACTGACAAGGGGGCCGCGCTGTTGGAGGGCCTGAGCGGATGCAGAGAGGCGGACGAAGACAGCATCCGCCGCCGGGCAGAGGCGCAGGCGGCAGCAGAGGCGGCTCTACGAGGCGAAATCAGTACAGAGGACGTGAAGCGAAAGCTGCAGGAGATGTGGGACGACCCCTTCTGGGACCGCCTGCACGAGAAGTGCATCGGCTGTGGAGCCTGCACGTATCTCTGCCCCACCTGCCACTGCTTCGACATCGTGGACGAGGGCTCGGAGCAGCAGGGGCGTCGAATCAAGATCTGGGACTCCTGCATGTTCCCCCTCTTCACCCTGCATGCCTCCGGCCACAACCCACGCCCGACGGGCAAGGAGCGCTGGCGGCAGCGGCTGATGCACAAGTTCCGCTACTGGCCGGAGGACCACGGCGAGGTGGGCTGCGTCGGCTGCGGACGGTGTGTGGTGGACTGCCCGGTGAACCTGGACATCCGGCAGGTGCTGCGTGACGTCGAGTCGCTGGCCAAGAAGGTCAAATGATGACCGCTGAGAACCCGTATCTGCCTAGCCCCATGAGGGTCGAGAAGGTCACCGTCGAGACGGAGGACCGCAGCATCAAGACCTTCGATCTCTCCTTCATCCGCAAGGAGGATGAGCAGGCCTTCCGCTATCTCCCAGGGCAGTTCGCTCAGCTCTCGGTGTTCGGCAAGGGCGAGGCGCCTTTCGGCATCGCGTCCTCACCGACCACCTCCGGCCTCCTGCAGTTCAGCGTCAGCCGGATCGGCCTCCTGACCAGAGCCCTGCACCAGATGGAGCAGGGGGATCTGGTGGGAATAAGGGGGCCGCTGGGCTCGAGTTTCCCGCTGCAAGACATGGAGGGCAAAGACCTCCTGGTCATCGGCGGCGGGTTCGCGTTCACCACCCTTCGTTCCCTCATCAACTACGTGCTGGAGAAAGACAACCGCGGCAGGTTCGGGAAGCTCACCGTCGTCTATGGGGCGAGGACACCGGGGATGCTGCTGTACAAGGACGAGCTAGAGGGCTGGCGGCAGAGGAACGACCTGGAGTTCCACGTGACGGTCGACGCCGCGGACGACGGCTGGAAGGGCCGGGTAGGCGTGGTGCCGACCGCGGTCACTGACATCGCCCCGACGGCAGACAACACCTACGCCATAGTGTGCGGCCCGCCCGCCATGACCCGATACACCCTGCCCGTCCTCGAAAAACTCCACTTCCCGCCGGAGCGTGTCGTGCTCTCTCTGGAGATGAAGATGAAGTGCGGCATCGGGATGTGCGGCCGCTGCAACATCGGCAGCCGCTACGTCTGCCGCGACGGCCCCGTCTTCACCCTGGCCGAGCTGAGACGACTTCCCCCCGAGTACTAGGCCTCTGCCCGCCCAGCGCCACCTACGATGCCGAGAAGGCTGCCCAGGCTCACGCCCTGTTCAGCCCCCCGGACCCCGTGAAGGGGAGGCTCGAAGACCGCCCCAACAGCCGGGGAACCCTCATTCTTCCTGCATTTTCCCTGAAGATTCTCTGAAGATTGCGTGAAGATTTGGAATCTGCAGCCGGCAATTGGGCGCCCCTTTGGGCGGTTCTGGCCGGGACTGTGTTCCGAGTTCTCACCCTGGTTTCACCCCGATTTTCGAATCTGGAGGGTAAGCAACCAGCCCTCGCTCAGTGCCTCTTCATCCGGCAGCCGTAGGTTCGAATGCCACGGGGTTGTGCGCTGCCCGATCGAGAAGTGCCGCCCGCCTGTGTCGCTGTAACGTGGTTCCTGTGCGCTGCGTCCCTTCATTGTGACCAAGTATCGATCCCTTATCCGGGAGTGGGTTTTTGGCGCGTGGCGCCGCGACTGGCGGTGGCTGGCAGGGGCCTTGGTGGGATTCGACCTCCTATTCGTGGGCTGGCTTGTCGCAAAGCCTGGCGGTGACGAAGCTCTAATCTGGTTCGACGACATCGCTTTGGTTGTCGCCCCTTCCCTTGCTGCCTTCATGGCCGCTGTTGTGGCAGCGCGAAATTGGCACTCGCGAACAGGGTACGCCTGGGCGCTCATCGCCTTGGGCCTGTTTATGATTGCTAGCGGGGAGTTCGCGTGGGGAGTCCAAGAACTCGGCATGCACAGGGAGGTTCCGTTCCCTTCCGTGGCGGATGTTGGCTATCTAGGGATATACCCACCCGTGTTCCTGGGGCTGTTGCTGATGCCGAATGCACCGGTGGGCGGACTCAAGCGCGTAAGGCTTGGTATGGATACGCTCATCGCGATGACGGCCATCGGGATAATTAGCTGGCACCTGATCCTGGCCGATCTGATCAGCCAGTCGACAGACAACGTTCTCGCCAAGAGCGTCAGCGTGGCATATCCCTTTGCCGACCTTGGCATCGTATTTGCCGTTCTGCTGCTCATCGGCCGCAGCGGGCGCGTCCGTTCTGGCGTGGCCATGTCCTGTCTGGCCGGCGGCTTCGCGGCCATGGCGTTTTCCGACAGCATCTACACATACCTTACATCGGTCAGAGCTTACAGCACCGGCAACTACATTGATATCGGCTGGATGCTGGCGTACAACCTTGTAACTATAGCGGCCCTCATCACCTTGACTAGCCGCACCTCGTTCGAACGCGGTGCCGAGGATCTAGAGGAAACGCCTGCGATCTGGCCGTCGCTGGTCTCCTATGCGTCTCTAATACCTCTGGCCGCTGTGCACATCGTGGCCTTCGCCACTGGAAACACCAACGTACCCCCCCTTCTAGAAGGCGGCACGCTGGCGGTGTTCGCCCTTGTCATTGCCCGCCAGATACTAACAACCTATGAGAATGTGCAGCTGAACCGCGAGCTGGCGCATCTGGCTGGCCAGCTATCAGGAAAACTGATGACGAATAGGCTGGAGCATATGCATCGGGACGACGCCGCTTCCTGGCACCCAGGCGAGGCCGGACCGGCCGGGGACCTCAGTCCAGCCGGCGAAGTTCATGTTGGCGGTGGTCAGCGTCGCATGCCCGACTCCACGCAACTCGACAGCTTTCCCTGAGCATGATAGTCACGGTCATCATTCGGCGGTTATGAACATCCCTGGCCACCAGCGAGGCATCGTGGGGCGGCCCCAGCGCCAGGGAGGAACTTATGCGGGCCTAGGCCATCTCCTCGCCCCTCATGACAGGGAAGCCGATCTTCATCTTCACCTGGAAGGTGACCTTTCCCTCTTTGATGCGGCCGCGGATTTCCGTCACCTCGAACCAGTCCAATCCCTTGAGGGTCTCGCCAGCGCGGCCGACGCCGTTACGTATAGCTTGAGCGATACTCTCCTCGGATAGGCCTACGATTTCGATGAGCTTGTAAGTTCGCTCGGGCATGTTGCTCCCCCTTTCCAGGTCTCTTCGACACTCGGGCTGCGTGGCTCTCATCTTCCCGCAATGATCTTGAGCGGTCAAGGCTCAGGCGGCCGCCGGGCGCTCAGTGCAGGGTGCCGCTGAACACCTGCCAGGCAAGCGCCGACTTGGCAAACAGGCTGAGAAGGATGTACACGCGCTCTCCGAAGAGATAGTCTCGCCAGGGGCCGATCTTCTTGTACTGAAGGAACATGTTCACGGCGAAGATATTGAAGAAGACGAAGAGCGAGGCGATGATGCCGTACACGAAGGCCGGCACCTGGCCGCCATCCGAGGTGAGGACGGCGCCGACGAAGTACCAGATGATGATGACCCACGGCACGGCCCCGGCAAAGCAGCCCATGACGAACGACGTCCAGTCCGTCCTCTCGGTCGTCTGGTTGTGCAGCTCCATCATCAGGCCGAAGAAGATCATCGTGGCGTTCAGCGAGAAGAGGAGCACGAGCGTCGGCAGGTCGAACACGCCGCAGAGCATGGCGATGACGACGATCATCACTGAGGCGCTGGCAGCGTACTCGTACCAGCGGGCATAGTTGATGTGGCGCTTGAGGTTCTTCACGTACCACGGGAAGACACCCGGCGAAGCGAGGGTGAAGTGGGCCACAGACGAGATGAGCAGGAAGGCGGCAACCAGGGGACCCAGGCGAAGGTCGCACACCGTCCGCGTGACCGTCGACACGCTCGACCCAGGGGGGCCTGAGCTGTCGAGGAACGTCGTCCGCAGGGGGAGAGTGATGCTGCTGCTCAGCAGCAGCATGGCCAGGCCCTGGAGCAGGTGCAGCGCACCCATCGCGGCGTTGAACAGCCGGAGCCGGCGGTAGACTCGGTCTTCTAGCTCGTTCATCTGTCGCCTCCTTAAGCCTGGGGCGCCCCTATGGCGTTGGCCACCAGCAGGACGAGCGGGCTCTCGCTGAGGCGCCAGGCTTTCAGCGGGCCTCGCCGCCCAGGGTTATCAGGCCCTGCATCTCTCTCAGCTCCAGCAGATTGGTGAGGTCCGGCCGGCCATCGAAGTAGTGCTTCCACTTCTGGGTCTGCGGGTCGATCCAATAGGCGGCAGCGACCTTCACGGCGGGGCAGGTCGCCAGGGCTAGGCCAGTGGG
>JALHUG010000216.1 GCA_022866185.1 Dehalococcoidia bacterium | reverse complement strand
TTCATGTGAGGGATAGTAGAGAACTCGTGCTGTACGCCGTCGATGCGCACGGAGGTGATAGCAGCGCCCGGCAGGGAGCTGAGAAGAACCCTCCTCAAGGCGTTGCCAACGGTAGTGCCGAAGCCCGGCTCCAGAGGCTCGGCGACGATGCGCACGTAATTGTCGTCGCTCTCCACAATCTCAACCTGGGGAACGACCAACTGGGTCACGGAGACCCACCTCCTCACTCTGACAACAGGTGGTTGCTAACGAGAGTAGTACTCAACAACAGTGGCAGGGTCGAATTTGGCGCCAATGTCTTCCATGGTCGGTGGCGACAGCACCAGCCCTGTCATCTGCTCGCTGTCCAGGCTCAGCCAGGAGGGAAGGGACCGGTCGGTCACCTGCTCCCTGACTACCTTGAAGATTTCGCTATTCGCCCCCCTCGCCGTCCAACCGATGACATCGTTCACTTTGATGACGTGAGAGGGGATATCGGCCTTGCGGCCGTTTATGCTGATGTGGCCATGGAGAGCCAACTGGCGACCCTGCTTGCGCGAATCGGCGAAGCCGAGACGATAGACAACGTTGTCCAGGCGCATCTCCAGGATACGCAGCAGGTTCTCGCCGGTGATACCCTTGCGTCGCACCGCCTCCCTGTAGTAGCGGCGGAACTGGCGCTCCAGCAGGCCATAGGTGGAGCGTGCCTTCTGCTTCTCCCGCAACTGGAGGCCGCGGTCGGACACCTTGCGGCGGCGCATCGAGCGCTGCCCAGGAGCGTAGGGACGGCGCTCAAGGGCACAGCGAGGGGAATAGCACTTCTCCCCTTTCAGATAGAGCTTCTCGGCCAAGTGTCGACATATCCGACAAGAAGGTCCTCTGTAGCGTGCCACTAGCTCTCCTTCACTACCTAAGCGAGACCCATCCCCCGCTTACACTCGCCGCCGTTTGGGAGGGCGACAACCGTTGTGGGGGATAGGGGTTACGTCACGGATGCTCGTCACCTGGATGCCCGCCCCCTGGAGGGAGCGAATGGCCGCCTCGCGGCCGCTACCTGGGCCCCTCACAAGGACCTCCACCTGGCGCAGGCCGTGCTCCATCGCCCGCTTGGCCGCCCTATCGGCCGCTATCTGGGCGGCGTAGGGAGTGCTCTTGCGTGAGCCCTTGAAGCCGGCCGTGCCCGCGCTGGCCCAGGAGATGACCTTGCCATTGGGGTCGGTAAGGGTAATGATGGTGTTGTTGAAGGTAGATTGAATGTAGGCACGGCCGACGGGAATGTTCTTGCGCTCCCGCCGTTTTACCCGGCCTGAGCCCTTTCTTTCAGCCATAACTCTCCTCGCTGGTTAGATGTAGCTGGCTATCCTACTTCTTGGTCAGCGCCCGCCGCTTGCCAGCCACCGTCTTGCGCGGGCCTCGCTTACAGCGGGCGTTGGTGCGGGTGCGCTGACCGCGGGCCGGCAGGCCACGACGATGGCGCACCCCCCGATAGCAATTGATCTCGATGAGGCGCTGGACGTTCTGCCGCACCGTCTTGCGAAGCTCGCCTTCCACCGTGTAGTTGCGATCGATGAACTCCCGAATGCGGTTGATCTCATCGTCAGTCAAGTCCCGCACCTTGGTAGCGGGCTCCACTCGCGCGCTCTCGCAGATGTTGTGGGCCAGAGTGGGCCCTATGCCGTAGATGTAGCGCAGAGAGACATCCACCCGCTTGTCCCTGGGGATGTCCACACCAGCGATACGCGCCATAACGCCTCCTCTACCCTTGGCGCTGCTTGTGCCGCGGGTTTTCGCAGATCACCCTCACCACACCCTTGCGACGGACGATCTTGCACTTGTCGCACCGCCGCTTGACCGAAGCTTTCACTTTCATCGTCAATCCTGCTGCTGAAAAGTCTAGCGGACTCGATAGGTAATCCTACCACGAGTGAGGTCGTATGGCGACAGCTCCACCAACACTCGATCCCCCGGCAGGATGCGGATGAAATGTACTCGAATCTTGCCAGAGGCGTGGGCGAGAACCCGGTGACCGTTGGGCAGCTCTACCCGAAACACAGCATTGGGCAATGCTTCTTTGACTATGCCTTCGACCTCTATGGCCTCTTTCTTACCCATAAACGGCCCGCAGACCAATCACCTCCAGATAGTTTAACAGCATCCTCAAGAGAGCGTCAGCACCTGCGCCTCGCCCTCGGTGATCGCTATCGTGTGTTCGAAGTGGGCGGCGAGGCTGCCATCGGCTGTGCGCACCGTCCAGCCGTCGGAATCTCTTTTGGTTTGCCAATCGCCAGCGGTGACCATCGGCTCCAAGGCCAGGGTCATGCCCTTCTGGAGCACCGGCCCCCGGTCGGACGGACCGAAGTTGGGCACCTGGGGATCCTCGTGCATACTGCGACCGACGCCATGGCCCACGTACTCCCGCACGACAGCGAAGCCGTTGCTTTCGGCGTGAGTCTGAATAGCCGCCGAAATCTGTCCCAGGAGAGCGCCAGCCTTCGCTGCCTTGATGCCCTGCCAGAGCGCCTCCTCCGTTACCCGCACGAGGCGCTCGGCCTCGGGGCTTATCCTGCCAACGCCCACAGTGATGGCGGCATCGCCCACGAAACCCTTGTGGGTGGCCCCCAGGTCGATGCTCACGACATCGCCCTCCTGAAGGACGCGCCTATCGGGTATGCCATGCACCACCTCGTCGTTCACAGAAACACAAACGCGCGCCGGATAGCCGTTATAGTGCAGAAAGGTGGGAACCACC
>JALHUG010000215.1 GCA_022866185.1 Dehalococcoidia bacterium | reverse complement strand
TCGGGCGAGCTGCGCTCGGTCAGCCAGATGGAGCGCCGCCTGGCCGAGGCCGAGCGCCTGGGCTTCGCCCGCTGCCTCCTGCCCCAGGCGGCCCTGCGCCGGAGCGCGCCAGCCAGCGGCATGCAGCTTATCCCCGCCGCCAGCCTGCGCGAGGCGATCCGCCTGGCGTTCGCCTGAGCGGTCGCTCCTTGGGCATCACTAGCCGTTGACAGACGTGCCACCGTCGCATATGATGGCGGAGTCCTACCCGCGTTCGTAGGCTCCCTTCGCGATGCGCCGGCCTGGAGAAAGGTGCCCTGCCATGAAAAGGCTGGCCCTCGCGCTGCTTCTCTTGGTCGCTATTGCCGGTGGTCTCGTCCTCCTGGCCGGTCCTAGAATCTCCGCCGCGGAGCCGGGCAGCGGCCAGACAAAGGTGCGACCGGAGGTGACGGACGCCCTGGGACAACAGCCCGAGGTGGCTGTCATCATTTCCCTGAATGAGAAGCGACCCGCCGCAGCGCCCCTGAATGTGCCTGCCCTTGTCCAGGATGCGGCGGCCAAACAGAAGCGGGTCCTCTCTACCCTGACCACCTCCGACTTCACCCTTACCCGTCAGTACCGGGCTGTGCCCGCTCTCGCCGGTCGGATAACGGCCAGGGGGGCCCAGAAGCTGGCCAAGCACCCGGATGTCGTTAGCATCGACATCGACGGCGAGGTCTACGCCTCCCTCGCCGAGAGCGTTCCCCTGATCAACGCTGACGACGTCCACCTCCTGGGCGTCACCGGCGAGGGTGTCGAGGTCGCGGTTCTCGATACGGGGATCGATACCAACCACCCCGATCTGGCGGACGACCTGCTGTCCGAGAACTGTTTCCTCTCAGGCACCATCCCCTGCCACAACGGCCTGACCACCGACAGCGGGCCCGGCTCCGCCGAGGATGACTTCGGTCACGGCAGTTTCGTCAGCGGCATCATCACCTCGGCGGGCGTCGTGGCCCCGGTGGGCGTAGCGCCCGACGCGGGCATTCGCGCCTACAAGGTGCTGAACTCCGACGGCAGCGGCTTATGGTCCGACATTATCGCTGCCCTGGACCACATCATCGCCAATCACCCCGGCACGGACCTGATCAACATGAGCCTGGGGGATGGGGTATGGCACGGCACCGCCTGCGACGACTACCTTCCGGCGATGACTGCCGCCATCGATACGCTGAATGCCGGAGGGACGGTCACCGTCGCCGCCTCGGGCAACGACGCGTTCAAGGGCGGGATAGGGTGCCCTGCGTGTATCTCCAACGTTATCTCGGTGGGCATGACATATGATGAGACCTTCGCAAAGGCCTGCTGCTCAGGCGTTGCCTGTACGGACTCGCCAGCGACCGTTGACACGGTGGTCTGTTGCTCCAACTCCAGCCCATGGCTGGATCTGCTGGCGCCGGGCGCGCTCATTACATCCTCGAACATGGGCGGCGACACCGCGACCGGACGCGGCACCTCCTTCGCCGCGCCCCACGTGGTGGGGGTGGCCGCCCTGCTGCTGGAGGACGAGCCGACCCTTGCGCCTTTCCAGCTTGAGTATTGCCTGGAGAGTACGGGCGTACCCATAACCGATCCGGCCAACGGGCTGACCAGGCCGCGGGTGGATGCCCTGGCCGCTCTTTCCTGCACGCCCCCACCTGAGCCCACGCCCGAGCCCACGCTCACACCCATACCCTGGCCTTCGCCCATGCCCACGCCTACGCCGCCCCCCGGCTTCCTGCCTCCGTACTTGCTGAACAACCCTAACCCCCAGACGCTCGCCTACTTTGGTAGGTCGGTGGCGGTGGGTGACGTAAACGGCGACGGCAAGGGAGACATCGCCGTGGGGGCATCCAACGAGGATGTGGGTGGCAACGCCGACCAGGGCCGGGCCTACGTCTTCTCGGGGGCCACCAGGTCGCTGCTTCTCACTCTGGGTACCCCTAACCCGCAAGCGGGTGTCTTGTCCGGCTACTCGGTGGCGGTAGGCGACGTAAACGGCGACGACAAGGCAGACATCGCCATGGGGGCGCCTAGCGAAAATGTGGACGGCAACGCGTACCAGGGGCGGGCCTATGTCTTCTCCGGCACCAACGGTTCCCTGCTTTTCACCCTGGACACCCCCAACCCGCAGGGGCCCGCCGGATTCGGCGCGTCGGTGGCGATGGGCGACGTGGACGGCGACGGCAACGCAGACATCGTCGTGGGGGCCAACGGGGAGGGCGTTAGCGGCAATGCCTACCAGGGACGTGCTTACGTCTTCTCTGGGGCCGACACATCCCTGCTCTTCACACTCGACACCCCTAATCCCCAGGCGGACGCCCGCTTCGGCTGGACGCTGGCGGTGGGTGACGCAAACGGCGACGGCAAGGCAGACATCGTCGTGGGGGCCATCCTGGAGGATGTGAGCGACAACGCCGACCAGGGGCGGGCATACGTCTTCTCCGGCGCCGATGGCTCATTGCTTTTCACCCTCGACACCCCCAACCCGCAGGCGAGCGCCCTGTTCGGGTACTCGCTGGCGGTAGGCGACGTGAACGGCGACGGCAAGGGAGACATCGCCGTGGGGGCACGGTTTGAGGACGTGGGCGGCAATGCCAGCCAGGGGCGGGCCTACGTCTTCTCCGGCGCCGACGGCTCACTCCTTCTCACCCTCGACATCCCCAACCCCCAGGCGAACGCCCGGTTCGGGAATTCGGTGGCAATGGGTGATGTGGACGGCAACGGCAAGGCAGACATCGCCGTGGGAGCCGACGGGGAGGATGTAAGCTGCAATGTCGACCAGGGACGTGCTTACGTCTTCTCTGGGGCCAACGGCTCCCTGCTCTTCACCCCCTACCTCCCCAATCTCCAGAAGGGCGCCTTCTCCGGCTACTCGGTTGCGGTGGGGGACGTGAACGGCGACGACAACGGCGACATAGCTGTAAGCGCGCCCCTGGGCCGGGCCGGTAGGGGGACAGTCTACGTCCTCGCTTCGGATCCGGATTATGCACCCACGCCCACACCCACGCCCGCTCCGCCGGTGGGCGGCATGGCGCGATTGCCCGACGCCTCTGCTTCGTCGGCCCGCAGTTACACCGCGCTGGCAGCCCTCGCGGCTGCCGCACTGCTCGCTCTCAGCGCAGGCGCGTGGTATGCTAGGAGGCGTTCGCAGAGGTAGGGGCTGCCTGAGGCCGCCCCGCTCACTCCGTGGGGCGGGCTATCCGCTGGCCGGTCAGCCACTGGCGTAGGCGGAGGTAGAGCCAGGGGAAGCGCCGCCGCACGAACGCCTTCACCCCCGCCTGGAAGTCCATCCACCCTTCGCCAACTCGCGTCAGCAGGCCGTATGGCAGGAACCGGAAGAGGAAAACCCGGTCCAGCAGCACCTCCAGCGGCCGCCCCAGCAGTCGCGGAAGGCGGCGGGCCAGCTTGTACGCATCCACGAAGGGCTTGAAGTAGGCCCGCACGAACAGCACCTGCTTGGGCCGGAAGCCCGGGTTGTCGAGGATGACCTCCGTCTGGTAGTCGGGCTCCGCGGCCACAAGGCCTGCCTCCACGGCGACGCGATGCAGCTCCGTCTGGGGGTAGGGCGTGAAGATCGGGTTGAACACCCGGTTCGGCGCCACGACAGCGTTCAGCTTGATCGTCTCCAGGGCCATGGACATCGTCTCGAAGGGGAGACCGATCATGTTGTAGGCGCCGGTGGCGATGTCGTACTTCTTGCACAGCCGGAACGCCTCGATTATCTGCTCGTCGGTGATGTTGCCCCGCTGCAGGATCTTGCGCCGCATGTCCTTGTTGCCGGACTCCAGCCCGAAGTGCAGCTCGTAGCAGCCGGCATCGCGGAGCAGCGATGTGGCGTGCTCGGTCAGCAGCCCCGGCCGGTGTTGGGCGACGAAGGGCAGGCCTATCTCCCGCTTGTACAT
>JALHUG010000214.1 GCA_022866185.1 Dehalococcoidia bacterium | reverse complement strand
GCCAGCATCGGTGACGTGGAATGGGGTAGCGCCCTCGTCTCCGGCGGCCGCTACGCCATGGACATACCGGACCACATGCCGACGGTGGGGGACTGCTTCAAGGGTGGCACCATCACCTTCGCCCTAAATGGGATGACCTGCACCCCGGTCGAGAAGGATGCAGACAAGTGGGGGGCCGGCATTCGCAACGTCGACCTGAACTGCGCGCCTGTCGCCCCGCCGGTCACGCCCGCCCCCACCACACCGCCGCCAGCAGCTACAACTACTACCCCCGCCACCCCCAACGCCACGCAGCCGCCGGCAGCCACCACGACGAAGATCCCCACCGTGCCGCCGTTCACCGGCGCTGGCGGGCTGTCCGGATCGGGTTCCAGCTTGCCTCTGTGGGCCATGGCCCTGGCTAGCTGGGCCGGGCTGATGACTTTGGCCGGCCTGGGGACGCTGATGGCAGCAAAGCGACGCTAGAGGCTTAGGCTCAAACGTTCACCACCCCGGCAGCCTCGGAGACCAGCGAGGCTGCCGGGGTGGTTCTATTTCCAGCGCAAGGTGCTATTGATCATATCGACGGGCGAGATTGATTTGACTCTCGACGCCCGCAACAGCGCAGCAGGTGAAGGACATGCAGCAAGTGGCGAAGCGACGGCTCGGTAGGGCCGCCGTGCTGTAGTTCGCGTGGACGAGTGTCCAGATCCACGCGCCGTTGGCAGCCGCTTTTCACCAGAATTATATTGACACCATTACATAACCTTGCTAGCGTATGGTTGCCGGCCTGCTGGAGGAATGCCCAGCGATGGCCGGCAAATCTTATACCCCGTGGTATATCAAGGCGATGGTGAAGCTGCTTGGCGTGCTCTTGGCCTGCCTGGCGGTGATGATGGCTCTGACATTCGGTGGGGTCATCGGCTGGGGAGGGTTTGGCCTGGGGGCGTTCGCAATGGTCGAGATCGCCCTCTGGGCCGACTGGCAGTGGCCAGAGATGAGAGGCTGAGAGCAGCCAGGGCACCCCAGCAGCGGCCAGTCTCAGCGCTCAGCGAGCAAGCATCCAAAGAGGATGGGGCTCCCGAGGACCGCGGTTATCACCCACTGTCCCCGTAATTGGCTCGTGATTGGTGAGTTCACACGCAACCCCCCGACAGGTCGGGGGGGCCTGGGGAGGTCAATCCGATGCCCCCGCCTTCAGGCGGGGGTCGCGAATCAAGCCGCCAACGGCGAACCGGCCCACCGTCCCCACACCTGGTGACAGCCAATGTCAGGGCAAATATAATGAGTGGCCAGGGAGAGTCTGGGAGACAGCTCGCTCCCATTTCGGCTGAGTGATGGCGAGAGACACGACCGCTGCTGTTCTGCTTCTGTCCTGCCGGGACCAAAAGGGCCTGGTGGCAGGGACATCGGACTTCATCTATCGGAACAACGGCAACATAGTCCATGCCGACCAGCATGTGGATGCCGAGGCCGGGCTCTTCCTTCAGCGGATAGAGTGGGAGCTCGGCGACTTCCGTATCCCTCGTGCCGAGCTTGCCGATGTGTTTAGGCCCATCGCCGAGAAGTTCGGCATGCAGTGGGAGCTGCACTTCTCGGACTACGTTCCGCGAATAGCCATCTTCGTGTCCAGGCTGGAGCACTGCCTCGACGACCTCCTGCTGAGACATCGGATGGGGGAGCTTGAAGCCGAGATTCCGCTCGTGATCAGCAACCATCCGGACCTGCAGCAGTTCGTCGAGAGTTTCGGGCCAAAGTACCATTTCTTCCCCATCACCAAGGAAACGAGGGCTGCCCAGGAGCTAAAGCAGATCGAGTTGCTGGAGGAGCAGCGGGTAGACCTGGTGGTCCTCGCCAGGTATATGCAAATACTGGGCGGGGAGTTCGTGAGGCACTTCCGGAACCGTGCCATCAACATCCACCACTCCTTCCTCCCTGCCTTCCCCGGCGGCCGCCCCTATCATCAGGCGTACGAGCGGGGCGTAAAGATAATCGGTGCCACCAGCCACTACGTGACTGAGGACCTGGATGAGGGCCCAATAATCGAACAGGACGTGGTGCGGGTCAGCCATCGGGACTCTGTCGAGGATCTCATGAGGAAGGGCAAGGACCTGGAGAGGGTTGTGCTGGCCCGGGCGGTGTCTCTGCACCTGAGGCACCGGATTCTGGTCTACGGCAACAAGACCGTGGTCTTCGATTGATGCCCGGCGGGGTCACCTCTGGTGTGAGGCCTCGCTGAAAGGAGCTGAGCGTGGCGGCATACATCCAGGTGGTGACAACAACGGACAGCCCCGACCTTGCCAGCAGAATAGCCCAAACCCTGCTCGAGAGCCGGGCGGCCGCTTGTGTGCAGGTTTTCGGTCCGGTTCAGAGCAAGTACTGGTGGAAGGGGAAGATAGAGGAGGCGGAGGAATGGGTGTGCCTGATCAAGGCAAGATCGGCCGACTACGACAGGATAGAAGCCCTCATAAGCAAGGCCCATTCCTATGACGTTCCCGAGATTCTTGCCTTCCCCGTGCAGCAGGGAAGTCGTCGCTACCTTGAATGGCTCGAGGCCGAGACCGCGGAGCAATAGACGAATCCTTGTGCCTAGGGCGCAATTTTGAAGTACGAAATCTGATCTAAAGGCTTTCTAGTGTGGGGATAGAATCTCACCAAGCATGAAAAGCAGAATAAGAAGGCCGATTGCAGAGGCTACAAAAACAAGAACCGATCGCTCTTTACTTCGTATGATGCCAATAATCCCGGTAAAGAAAGCGAGTACTCCGGCAGCTCCCGCTCCAAGTGCAGGTATAGCAAGCGTCAAGTTATCAGAGAATGTGTCGCCACCCTCCTGTCCAGAAGCAGCAAGGAAGTTAAGCGTTGCGAATAATGAGAAGAAAAGGATAATTAATCCGACCGACCATTTACCTAGAAGAGTCTTTGGCATGAGATTGCTCTTCGGATTTCACTTTAACCCTCCAAGTGGTTCCAAGTCTACAGCCAAGACGACTGTGCCCATGGCTCCGAGTCGTGGACGATGTTAGGACCTTCCACCCCTACTTTCAAACTGCCACAGCTGTGACAATCTCTAGGGATGGAGCAGGTTAGGGGCCTATCCCTTATCCGAGGCCGCTCGCCTGAGTCATGCGGAGGAAGTTCTCATAGAGGCGAAGGCCAGGCTCGGCGCTCTTCTCGGGGTGGAACTGGGTGGCCACGATGTTGTCCTTGGCCACAACGGCGGGGAAGGTGACGCCGTAGTCGGTCTCGCCTATCACGACTGAAGGGTCCTCAGGGTGGGCATAGTAGCTGTGGACAAAGTAGAAGAGGGCGCCGTCAGAGATGCCGTCGAAGATGGGGTGCTGGCAGCGCTGGCGCACTCGATTCCAGCCCATGTGGGGCACCTTCAGGCCGTCAGGGAGACGCCGTACCCGTCCTGGCAGGATGTCCAGACAGGGGTGCTCGCCGCCCTCCTCGCTAAGCGAGAACAAGACCTGAAGCCCCATGCAGATGCCCAGGAAAGGCCGGCCGCTGGCGATGTACTCGCGGATGGGCTCCACTAACCGGCGCTGGGCCAGGTTGCTCATAGTGTCCGCGGCAGCTCCCACCCCGGGCAGGATCAAGGCGTCGGCAGTGCGTACGGCCTTGGGGTCGGAGGTCACCAACGGGTCGAGTCCCAGCCGTTTCAGCGCTATGGCCACGCTGCGCAGATTGCCGGCTCCGTAGTCGATAACGATCGGCTTCACATTCATCTCTATTCCAGAGTGTACTGTATCAGCCCGACGACGGGCCAGCTTAGCACCCCCGCTCGCTGTCGCGCCTGCGGACGGGGGTGCCGCTGGAGCCGCGTCATCGCGCCCCCGCTGGGGCAGATTCTAGACATCGAAGTAGAGGTAGAACTCCCACGGGTGGGGGCGCAGCCGCACGGGGTCCAGCTCGTGCTGCCGCTTGTACTCCAGCCAGACCTCCAGGACATCGCTGGTGAACACACCGCCTTTCAGAAGGAACTCATTGTCCTCTTCCAGAGCGTCCAGGGCTTCATCCAGCGAGCCGGGAACGGTGGGAACGGCTTTCTCCTCCTCGGGGCTCAGCTCGTAGGTGTTCTTGTCCAGAGGGGGCCCGGGGTCGATCTCGTTCTCGATTCCGTCCAGGCCAGCCAAGAGCATGGCGGAGAAGGCCAGATAGGGATTGCAGGTTCCATCGGGCGGGCGATACTCCAACCGCTTTGTCTGAGGATTGGAGGTGTACACCGGCACCCGCACGGCCGCGCTGCGGTTGCCGGCGGAGTAGACCAGGTTCACCGGCGCCTCATAGCCCGGAACCAGACGCTTGTAGGAGTTGGTGGTGGGAGCGCACAAGGCCATTAGGGCAGGCGAGTGCTTGAGGAGGCCGCCGATGTAGTGGCGGGCCGTCTGACTAATGAGGGCGTAGCCCTCGGGGTCGTAGAAGACATTGGTGCTGTTTTTCCAGAGGCTCATGTGGGTGTGCATGCCGGAGCCGTTGTCGCCGAATAGGGGCTTGGGCATGAAGGTGGCCACCTTACCGTGTTTGCGGGCGATGTTCTTAACGATATACTTGTACCACATGACCTTGTCGGCCATGTTGATCAGGCTGTCGAACTTCATGTCGATCTCGGCCTGGCCGGCGGTGGCCACCTCGTGGTGGTGCACCTCGATAGGGATGCCCACGTTGATCATCGTCAGGATCATCTCGCTGCGCAGGTCCTGCATGGAGTCGTGGGGCGGCACCGGGAAGTAGCCCTCCTTGAAGCGGGGCTTATAGCCCAGGTTGGGATTCTCGTCGCGGCCGCTGTTCCACTCCCCTTCGACGGAGTCGATGTAGTAGAAGCCGTACTGTTCGGCCTGGTCGAAGCGCACGTCATCGAAGACGAAGAACTCCAGCTCCGGCCCCCAGAAGCTGATGTCGGCGATGCCGGTGGAGCGAAGGTACTGCTCTGCTTTCTTGGCGATGTAGCGGGGGTCGCGACTGTATGGCTGCTTGGTGAGCGGGTCGCAGATGTCGCAGATCATGCTGAGGGTGGGTATCTGGCAGGCGGGGTCCAGGCGAGCGGTCGAGGGGTCGGGTATGAGGATCATGTCGCTCTCTTGAATCTTCTGGAAGCCGCGGATGCTGGAGCCATCGAAGCCCACACCTTCCTCCCAGATGGTCTTGGTCAGATCGTCCATCTCGGTGAGCTCGGTGACGGGCATGGAGAAGTGCTGCCACAGGCCGGGCAGGTCGTTGAACTTGAGGTCGATGATCTGGATGTGCTTGGCCTTGATCAGCTCGAAAACTTGCTGTGCTTCCTGCGGGTTCATCTCGGCCACCTCCTTTGGCTTTGCCCAATACTGGGCAACTTCATCAGAAAACCGCTAGTCACTGCTTTTGCTTGCCATGTCACGTTCTGATTGGATTTGTCGCTCCACTCATATTGCCACCTCGCCCCGCTCGTCCGTGCGCACGCGGATAGCATCGGCCACCGGTATGACGAAGATCTTGCCGTCGCCGATGTGGCCGGTGCGGGCCGCTTCCGTAATGATGTGCAGTACCGTCTCCGTGTCGTCGTCTCGCACCACCAGCTCCATCTTCACCTTGGGCAGCATGTCGATGGCATGGGCCTCGC
The DNA here is from genome assembly GCA_022866185.1 of Dehalococcoidia bacterium. Taxonomy (GTDB): domain Bacteria; phylum Chloroflexota; class Dehalococcoidia; order SM23-28-2; family SM23-28-2; genus SM23-28-2. Next base: position 18,220 of record JALHUG010000214.1, on the reverse strand, counting down.
TGCCACGTCCGGCGTGGACAATGCCCTTCTGGACTCCCCGTCCTACGACTTGCACTATGTTCAAGCCCACGAACCCTGCTTCGGCTAGGGCGTCCTTCACGGCCTCCAGCTTCTCGGGACGGATGATCGCTTCGACCTTGTTCATCCTGGGCTCCCTTGGAGGCTCTCCTGGCTGAGAGAGACGTGACGGGGTAGGCGCTGGCCTCCTCCGTCTTTCCGGGCACTGCTGCGGACGGTGGAATGCGCTGTGTCATCCAGGGAGAGGGTAGCAGCGGCGGCCGCCACTGTGCTCAGCAGCCCTACGGGGGCAGCGTAGGCCCGCTCCCCGTGCTGAGAAACGTCCAGGCCAGCCAGCTCCTCCTCCTCTGACACCCGCAGACCCATCACTAGGTCGAGGACCTTCAGGATCAGGAATGTGACAACGAAGGAATAACCCCAGACGGCGCCGATGGCGACCAGTTGCTTGGCCAACTGGCTCACCTCGCCGTCGATGACGCCGCCGACACCGCCCACGGCAGCGGTGGCGAAGATGCCGGTAGCCAGAGCTCCCCAGGTTCCGCCAACGCCGTGGACGCCCCAGACGTCCAGGGCGTCGTCCAGGGCGAGCTTGCTCCGCAGGCGGATGGCCATGTAGCAGAAGAAACCAGCCCCGCCGCCGATGAGAATCGCGGGCATAGCGCTCACAAAGCCCGAAGCAGGAGTGATGGCCACCAGGCCGGCCACGCCGCCGGCAGCGGCCCCCACCACGCTGGGCTTCTTTGTGAGCCACCAGCTCATCACTACCCAGGTGAGGGCCCCCGCGGCGGCGGCGGTGTTGGTCACCACGAAGGCGTTGGCCGCCGCTCCGCCCGATGTCAGGGCGCTCCCGCCATTGAAGCCGAACCAGCCAAACCAGAGGAGGGCCGCCCCCAAGACGACATAAGTGATATCGTGCGGCTCCATCGGCTCGTCGCCGAACCCGATGCGCTTGCCGAAAGCCAAGGCCGCTGCCAGGGCAGCTACCCCTGAGGTGATGTGAACGACGGTGCCACCGGCAAAGTCGAGGGTGCCCAGTTCCTTCAGCCAGCCGCCCGTCCCCCAGACCCAGTGGGCTACGGGACAGTATACGAGGGTAGACCACAGGACGGTGAACACCAGGAATGTGCTGAACTTGGCCCTCTCGGCGAAAGCGCCGGTGATGAGGGCCGGCGTGATGATGGCAAACATGAGCTGGAATACCATGAAGGCCTGATGAGGAATGGTGGGGGCGTAGTCAGCGTTGGGCGCCTGCCCCACGTGGGCTAGGCCGCGCCAATCGAGCCCACCAATGAAGTGGCCCTTGTCGGGGCCAAAGGCCAGGCTGTAGCCCCAGAGCACCCAGATAATGCTGATCAGGGCAACAGTTATGAAGCTGTGCATGATGGTGCTGAGGACGTTCTTGTGGCGTACCAGCCCGCCGTAGAAGAAGCCCAAGCCCGGCGTCATGATCATCACCAGGACGGCTGAAACCAGCACCCACGCAGTGTCGCCTGTGTCCACAGTAGGCATCTCCATCCCCCCTTTCTCTTCTCGCCCTCAACAAGGGACGCGTGCCATATCCGTCCCTTATAGTAGGGGGGAATTGTTACCGCTAGGTTTCCCAGGCGTCAAAACCTTGTTACTGGCGATGCTGGAAGGGGAGTCTCTGTGATCTTGTGGGGCGGCGCGAAAGCGGTAGCCCACGTTGCGCACAGTCTCGATGAAGGAGTGGCGAGCGTCCTCGATCTTGCTGCGCAGGCGGCGGATGTGGACATCCACTGTGCGGGCGCCGCCATAGAAGTCGTAACCCCAGACCTTGTTCAGCAGAGCCTCGCGGGTGAACACCGTATCAGGACTAGAGAGGAGGAAATGCAGAAGCTCATACTCCTTGTAGGCCAGAGTCACAAGCTGACCTGCCAGGAATACCTCACGGCTGGCCAGGTTGATGACCAGGTCACCGCAGCACAGTCTGTTGTTGCCCCCCAGGGGAGCGTGTCGCCGTAGTAGCTGACGGATACGAGCAGCCAGCTCAGCGGCCCTGGCAGGCAGGACGAGAAAATCGGCGATGTCCTGGGGCGGCTCGTAGGTGGAGAGCTGTTCTTCCCCGATGAGGACTACTGTCGGCGTGGCCTCAGTCCCGCCAACCTCCTGCAGCAGGCCAGCTAGGCCAGCCGCCGCGTCGCTGGAGGTCGCGTCCACCACCAACGCGTCCGGCCGAGACCCATTCGCCAGGGCCGTGGTCGCTTCCTCTGGTAGGCAGACGGCAGTCCAATAGCCCTCTCCCTCCAGCTCGCGGGCTAGGTGCTCCACCTTCTGCCTGTCTTGCCCTACAAACGTCACTCGCCACATGGGCTCACTCTGCTTCCATTCCGCTGTCAGTCTTCCCCTAGTACGTGTAGAGCCTTCCGTAAGGCCGCAGATAGAGAGGAAACAGCTTGACAAACCGGCCGGCCAAGATCTCTTCGGCATCGAAACCGAAATGGCCCGCGAACTGAGTCACCAGTTCCCTCAGAATCGCCCGGTCCTTTCGGTTCGGTTGGCTGACGCCCACCTCCTTGCCCAACTGGTAATCGTTGATCTGGCCGCGCAGGTAGATGACCCCCCCGTGCATGCCTGTGCCGACGAAACTGGCCGTGTGGCAGTTGCCTCCGTTCAGGGTCAGGCCAAGGACTACCATGGTGCCGCCGGCCATGTACTCGCCCAGGAAATCCTGGGCCGTGCCGCCGATGACTAGCGCTGGCCCCTTGCCCTCGTACTCCTTCATGTGGATGCCCGCCCGATAGCCGACGTCTTCCCGAATGAAGATCCTGCCCCCTCGGGCGGATAGGCCAGCGATGTCTCCCGCATGTCCGTGGACTATGATCTCCCCCTCGTTCATGGTGTTGCCGCAGCCGTCCTGGGCGTTGCCGTAGACGATGAGCCTTGACCCGTCCAGGAAGGCGCCCAGGTCATTGCCCGGCGTGCCGTGAATGTGTATTTCAGCCCCGCTGCGCAGGTTGGTGGCGATGTATCTCTGGCCACATACGCCATGCAGGTCGATCCGTTGGGCGCCCTCTGCCACCGCTTCTCGGATCAAGCGGTTCAGCTCGCGGTGGTGGAAGCCGTTGGCATCTATGCGTACGGCCAGGCCTTTTTGACTCAACGTATCCACGCTCATAGCTCTATCTCCCCGCCAATCTCACGCCCAAGACCTCGAGCTCGCTATCTGTGAGGCCGACCCCTCGCAGGTGGAGGCGATTGCCCCGCAGGCTCTCCAGGGCGTTGATGCCCATCCCGCCTAGCATCTCCTTGATCTCCAGGCTCCAGCCGCGCAGAAGATTGACAAGACGCCGGGCGCCTATTTCCGGGTTCACTCTCTTGCTCAAGACAGGGTCGGTGGTGCAGATGCCCCAGGCACACCTGCCGGTGTGGCACTGCTGGCAGACGGTGCAGCCCAGGGCTACCAGGGCCGCGGTGCCGATGTAGACGGCATCCGCCCCCAGAGCGACAGCCTTCACCACGTCGGCGCTGTTCCTGAAGCCGCCGGCAGCGATGATCGACGCCTGGTTGCGGATGCCCTCCTTTCTCAGGCGCGTGTCAACCGCGGCGATGGCCAGCTCAATGGGGATGCCCACGTTGTCGCGGATTATCTTGGGCGCCGCACCGGTCGCTCCCCTTAGCCCGTCCAATGCGATGATGTCGGCCCCCGCTCGCACCATCCCGCTGGCTATGGCCGCCGAATTGTGGACGGCGGCGATCTTGACGCAGACCGGTTTCGTGTAGTTCGTCGCTTCCTTCAGGGCATAGATGAGCTGTGACAGGTCCTCGATGGAGTAGATGTCGTGCTGCGGGGCCGGTGAAAGGGCGTCGGTGCCGGCGGGGATCATCCGCGTTTGCGCTACGTCCTCGGTTACCTTGCCACCAGGGAGGTGACCGCCAATGCCAGGCTTGGCACCCTGACCGATCTTTATCTCGATCACCCTCGCGGCGTCCAGATATTCGGGGTGGACGCCAAAGCGGCCGGAGGCCACCTGCACGATGACGTTGTTGGCGTACTGGTAGAGCTTTCGGTGCAGGCCGCCCTCGCCGATGTTGAACAGGGTTCCTGCCTCGGCAGCAGCGCGCGCCAGCGATTCCTGAACATTGAGGTTGACAGCCCCGTAGGACATGGCGGAGAAGAGCACCGGCAGCTCGACCGCCACCTGGGGAGCAAGCTGCGTCTTCAGGCTGAGGGAAGCGGGGTCCAGCTCCACCCTGTCGGGCTTTCGGCCCAGGTAGGTCCTCAGCTCCATAGGCTCGCGCAGGGGGTCGATGGAAGGATTGGTTACCTGGCTAGCGTTGAGCAGCAGATGGTCCCAGTAGATGCAGTACGACTTGTCGTTGCCCATGCTGGTCAGAAGGACGCCGCCGCTTTCTGACTGCCTGATGATGTCCTCGATGGCCTCCGGTCGCCAGTTGGCATTGGGGCGGTAGGACAGGGGATTGAGGCGGATGTCCAGGGCCTGGGTGGGACAAAACACAGCACAGCGATGGCAGCCGACGCAGTTCTCATCGTAGCTGCGGACCTCGTCCTCCTCCCCATCGTAGGCATGTGCGTCGAAGCTGCACTGCCTGACGCACACCTGGCAGCCGATGCAGCGCTCCGCATCCCTATCGATGACGAACCTTGGAGGCAGGTAGCTTTTCATTGGCGTGACCACCTCCGCCGGGTCACGTTGCCGCCAGCGCTGCCGCCACCGGCTCCCTCTTGCCGAGCGGTCTATCCAGACTTCCCACAATTGGCTCCCCGCCCATGGGGCTCCAGGCCCTGTCTAGTTGTGGAGAAACCAGACGGATGGCGGACTCCTCGGAGGACAGGAAGAGCAGGTTGCCCTTCACTGCGGCGGTGAGCGGCCGCAAGCGGATCCTATCAGTCAGGCCGATCATCTCGCCCTGGTGGGCAATGACCACGCTGAACGGCCCGTTCAGCAAGAGGCTCCCGTAGACCTGCCGCAGCGTAGTGTGGAAGGCGATCCTCTCCTCATCCTCGCGCTCGATCTGGCTCCACAGGGGTGCAGCGAGGACATCGGCTACAATCTCGATGGGGAGCTTGTGCCTTCGCATCAGGAGGTCAACGGCGTAGGCGATGACCTCCGTGTCTGTCTGCATGGTGCAGTGGTAGCCGAACATCTCCAGATAGCGGCGGTTGATTCCGTAAGAAGAGATCTCACCGTTGTGAACCACCGTCCAGTCCAGGACGTTGAACGGATGGGCGCCGCCCCACCAGCCGGGCGTATTGGTGGGGAACCTGCTGTGGGCTGTCCAGAGATAGCCCTGGTATTCCTCCAGGCGGAAGTAGTTGGCTATGTCTTCGGGGTAGCCAACGCCCTTGAAAACGGCCATGTTCTTGCCGCTGGAGAAGACGAAGGCATCGCGCACGCCCGTGTTGATCTGCATCACCTTCTGCAGCACATAGTCGTCATGGGATAGCTTCTGCCCATCCTGAGTGCGCATTTGGAGGAAGTATCGCCACACCAGGGGCGGATCCTGGACCCCGCGAGTCTTGCGAGTGGGAACAGGTTCAGCCAGAGCAACCCTGAAGCCGTCCTGAAGCAGCGCCTCGGCCTCTCGCCGTGCCGCCTCATCCAGATACATGACGTGAAAAGCGTAGTGTTCGGCGTACTGGGGATAGAGGCCGTAGACAGCGAAGCCCCCGCCCAGACCGTTGCCCCGCTCGTGCATGTTGCTGATGGCCGCAATGGCGTCCACGCCGGAGAATCTCCCGCCGGACGTATCCATCATCCCGAAGAGACCGCAGGCGTCGATCACCTTGTCGTCGTCGTAGGGGTTGTTGATGCGCTTCCAGTGGTCCATTCCCTCACTCCTCATTTCCCCTCGCCTCGCTGAGCTGACTGTTCGGCAAGGATAGCCTTTTCCGTCGCAGGTCATCGGGAAGAGCCGCTAGGCCAAAGCCAGGAGACAGGATGGCTTCTTTGAAGCGGCGCACGTTTATGCCGTCCTTCATCAGGCCGAAGACGATGCCCGACCTCTCGATGTCGCCCACGAAGACCATGCCCACGATGCGGTTGTTCCTCAGCACGATCCTTCGGTAGGCGCCGTTGGCGGCGCTGGACGTGGCGAGAACCTCACAGGTTGGGTCGCCCTTGGGCTCCACCAGCCCCGCCGCCACCGCCGACAGCCCGAAGCAGTTCAGCGCATTCATGCCCGTGCTGCCTTCGTATCTGGTCGGTCGCCCGGCCATGTTGTAGCCCGCCACTCGCCCGCCAGCTACGGCGTTGGGCCACACCGGGATAAGGCGATTGGTCTTGTGAATGAAGTCATACGCTTCGGCCGCATCCCCACAGGCGTACACGCCCCGACAGCTCGTGGCCATGTGCCGATCGACGACGATGCCTCGGTTGACGGCCACTGTCGACCCGGCAGCAAGCTCGGTACGAGGGGCGACGCCGATGGCGAACACGACGGCGTCGCAGGCTATCGTCCGACCGTCTTTCAGGATCACCCCGCCCACTCGGCCGCCGTCTGCGGGTCTGCCGACGATCTCCTTGACGGTTTGGCCGAGGACGATCTCGATCTGTTTTCTGCGGAGTGCTTCCTCCACCATGTGGGAGGCTTCGGCGTCTAGTGCTGTGCTGAGCACCCTATCCATCAGCTCCACCATCGCCACTGCCACCCCTCGATGCACCAGGGCCCCGGCAAGACTCACACCTATCAGTCCGCCGCCGATGACCACCGCCTTGTGTTGTGGGTTTACCGCTTCCCGTATCTTCTCGGCGTCCTCCAGGGTGGTGAAGGTGAAGACTCCTTTCCGGTGGCTGCCCTTCAGCTTAGGCACGATGGGGGCGCCTCCCGTGGCCAGCAGGAGCTTCCGCCAGGCCAGCCGTCTTCCGTCCTCCAGCTCGACCAGCTTGTGGTCGAAGTCGACGCGGGCGACCCCTGTGCCTAGCAGCGCTTCGATCTTGTTCCTCTCGTAGAAATCGGGCGATCGCAGGAGCATGCTATCCAGAGAGCGCTCACCGGCCAGGTGTTCAGATATGAGGGGGCGTGAGTAGGCAAGATAGGGCTCCTCGGACACGATGGCGATGGCGCCCTCGCGGTCAACCTCGCGGATGGCCTCGGCGGCGGCGATCCCCCCGGCGGAGTTGCCGATGATCAGGTACTCCGTCTCTGGCACTATTGCCTTCTTACCAGCCACGGGTTCTCCCTCCTGCAGTAGCGGCCGGCTCTGTTAGGTCGACGCCTGCGCCGTCCTCTGCCCAGGCCAGGGCCTCGTTTGGGCAGTTGGCGACACAAGCGGGAACATCTCGACCTGGGCAAAGGTCGCACTTGGCAACGATGCCCATGTCGGCATCTCGCGTGATGGCCCCACAGGGGCAGACCATGATGCAGGTCCAGCAACCGCTGCACTTGTCGGGGTCGACAGCGACGGCGCCGCTGTCGGGGTCCTTGTACATTGCGCCGGTGAGGCAGGCGTAGACGCAGGGAGAATCGGGGCAATGACGACACTGCAGCGGCAGGAAGAGGCCGTCCGTCCGCTCCACGCGGATGCGGGCCACCGGCCGTGGGCGCTCCCTCTTGAATGCCTTGATGGGGTCTTGCGAGATGGAATGGGCAAGAGCGCAGTACACCTCGCACAGACCACACCCCATACAGACTTCTTCCCTGACATATACCGGACGCATGGCACAAACCTCGCGCGCCTGAATACGGCAAGCGGTGGCCGGTTGCCGCCTACCGCTATCCTCGCATACTGCGCGCGCTTTGTCAATATCTGAGGGCGGTCGATCTGCGGATGTAACGTGCTGTTAACATTGCCGTAACACGAAGGCAATGATTGGTATGTATATTGGTGGTGGCAGGGGAGGTAGGGTGCGGTGCGGCAATCGGTTGCCGGGTGTAATGGTGGCGATGGGCTGGGCGATTCCTATGAGGGCTGAGGCAAGAATCGGGCCGGAAGGGATCGGACGAAGATGAGACGTGATGTGCCTCAGGAGATGGCGTGTCGGTTGATGAGGGAGTGGGTGGCAGCTTGGAACAGCCATGATGCTGACGGGCTGACGTCTCTTTTCGTCAGGTACGGAAGCTACGGCGAGTTCGGCTCGGGCACGGTTATGCTGGGCCGGGAAGAGATCCGTCGCTATCTCATCGCCACGTTTGCCGCCCTGCCCGACCTGACGATTACCCCCACGGGGGAGTCGCTCAGCAGCGGCGAGCGCGTGTTCTGGAGGTGGCTCATGACTGCCACCCACCAAGGCGAATTTGCCGGCATGGCTCCGACTGGAGAGCGACTCGAGCTTCGGGGGATTTCAGTCGTGCTGATGCGAGGCGATGAGATCCTGCGGGCTGTCGATTGCTTCGATGTGGCAAGCGTCGCTGGGCAGGTGGCCGCCGAGCGCGAAGGGCGATGGAACAGCGACGGCGCGCCACTAGGCGTCGGGAAAACCGGGCTCAACCCCTCGTTGGCCAGCCTAGGCGATGAGGACAACATAGGCTACGGCGAGTGAGCCGATTGCCTTAGCTCCATTGGGGATTCGCCTCCAGCCGGGCGAGGAGCTCCTCCTCCCGGCCTGTGGGCACTCCGTTGGGCGCTGCCTGGTTAATATAACCAGGCTCCCTAAGATTAGACACCGCTGAGGGCGAGGTGTTGCAGAGGGTTGGAAGGCGCGGACGTGTGGTCGCTAAGGCTCGATCGGCATGCCCACGCACTGGACGCTGCTGTCAGTGATGAGCACCAGCAGCGAGTCGTATTTGCTGAGGGTGTCCATATCTGAGATGTCGGGCCTGCCTGGAACCCATCGTTGGAAGGTGTGGGTGCTGTCCAGCCAGCGGTAGGCGACGGCGTAGCTGCCGTCGATGCAGGCTAGGGCCGTGGCTGGGTCAGTGCCTGAGGGGCCCGTCCAGACAAGGCTGTGCCAGCCCGCCGGGCTGAGGTCAAGGTCACGGGCGGGTGGCCTCGGGGGTAGGGGTGGACTGAGGGGTGGGGTCTGCGTGAGGCGGCTGAGCGGGGTCTGGGTTACGTACCCCAAGCAGCCGGCGTCGCTGGCCGTGGCGTACGCCGCCTGGACGTTGGGCTGGTTGATAGCGTAGTCGATGCAGAATATCGGCAATCCCGCCCCAAGGTAGAGGTCGAACAGCTCCAACAGGTACTCTTGTTCATCTGGCGCCGTCGGAATGTCGCCGGACATCGGGTCTCCCCAGTCAGTATCTGCTGCGCCGCCGAAGGAAAGGTCCTCCTGGCCTAGCCCATCGATGATGTCCAAGTACTCAGGAACCTCCTGCGCCAGTTCGGCGGCGTTTTGAGGGATGACGAGAAAGCTCTGCGAGCGTCCGCGCCCATGCTCTGCGATCTCCTGGATGAAGGCCACCATCTCGTGTGCAGGGTCGATTCCCAGACGTGCGGCGGCGGCCGCCACGTTCTCGTCCTGGTAGGCCTCGATCCAGTCGAGGTACACGCCGTCAAACCCGTCGTCCAGCACCATGTCGATGAGCGAATTCTCACCACGAATGACTATGTCTTTCCAGCGCTCATCCCAGAACGCCACCGGATAGTTGCCGGACCACCCATCGGGGTCGACGGTGATCAGGAAGTCAGGCTCGCCAGGCTGATCAGCGGAGGGCGCTACCCAGTCATCGCCCCAGTATGCGCGATAGTCCTCAGCTTCGCCGATATCCAGGTAGGTGAGGACCAGCTTCCCCTCCTGGTGCAGACGAGCGACCATGCCCGCCGTGTCGAACCCCTCCGCCCCCTTCACCGAACGGACTGGCTCCGTGACGACCAGCTCGTAGTCCGAGTCAGCCAGGGCATCGATCGCTCCTTCCTCCTCAAGCCCTTGGATCTGATATGCCCAGGACTTAACCCGGCGGAGATTCAGTCGGCGAGCCTCTTGGGGAGAGTGCACTGGCATTCCTTGGCAGCGGGCACCGTCGGCAGTAATCAGCACCCACAGCGATTCGTACTTGGCCACAGCGCCCATGTTTGATAGGTCCGTCCGGCCTGGCACGTACTGCTGGTACGTCTGGTTGGAGGCCAGCCGGTAGGCGATGGCGTAGTCATCGGCGATGCAGCCCAGAGCTGTGCTTGGCTCCGTGGTCGAGGGACCCGTCCAGACGAAGCTGTGCCAGCCAGGCGTAAGAAGATCGAAGCTCCGAACGGTCTCGGGCGGCGGATAGACAGACGCTGGGGCGTCAGGAAGGGAAGCCACCCCAGCTCGATCCACGCCGGCTGCGCTGCGCCCCTCGCGCGGTGTGCAGGCCACGATCACCAGCAGCGCCCCGACCATAGCTAGAGGCAGGGCAACGCTGATCGGCGCCGCTAGCAGATGGCCCTTCATCGCTGGCCTTCTCCCTCCCGATTCACGGCGGGCATCATAGCACCGAGTCGCTATTGCCTCAAGAGCTTCTCGCTGAGCTGGCTAACGTCTGCGGTCGAATCTAAATGGCGTCTTGCTAATCACGATGCGTTGGGCCGCTTGAGCATCGTATTAGGATTAGACTCTTGGCGAATCCATCGGCCTGGGTCTGACGTTAGTTATAGATGGGAAGTAGCCCGCCCCGAGCAGGGAGAGAGCCTTTGTGGTCGCACCGCCAAAGGCTCTCTTTCTTTGGGCGCCACGCTGGTATGGCAAGCAGACTTCTGTAACTTCGACACTCTGGCCGTTGACAACGTATTCTTCGAGTGCGATGATGCTCTGGCCCTGCTACGTGCCTTGTGCTGGCGGACAGGGTGCCGTTGGAGTCAGGCGATAGCAGGAGGAAGCGATGAGCGGTCTGCTACCACCGGAATGTCTAGAGGGCATCTTGGACGTGCTGGATGTCGCGGTTTCCTGCATGGATCTCCAGGGCCGCGTTCAGATCTGGAACCGGGCGTCCGAGCAACTGAGCGGATGGAGCAGAGAGGAAATGATAGGCTCCACCGTAGATCGAGTGATTCCCCCGAGCGGTCGGGAGAAGAGGAAAGAAGTGGTCGCTCGCACTCTGGCCGAGGGGCAGGCCACAGGCACATACAGCCGTGTCCACAAGGATGGCACGATCTTCCACATCGAGATGTGCATGCATCTGATCCGCGACAAGCAGGGAGAGCCACAGGCCATCGTCGCTTTGGTGAAACCGCTCGTGGGCCACGGAGTTCTCTTGACCCCCAGGCAGAAGGAAGTGCTCGGGTACATTGCCAGCGGACGGACGAACGACGAGATCGCGAGGAGGCTGGTTGTAAGCCGACGCACAGTGGAGAGGCACGTAGCGGCGATCCTCGACAAGTTCGGTGTGGAGAATAGAGCCGCTGCGGCTGCCGTAGGGGTCGCAGCCGGACTTGCGCAGCCGAAAGCCACCTTGGCCTAGGATCGTTACGCTGGCATGTCAGGAGTCCGCTCGCCCGAGGGCTTTGTCAAGCCTTTTCGTCGCCACGGTCCGCAGTTTTTCGGTCTTCGCTTGCAGATCCCGCCGTTCCGCGTCTGTGAAGACAGAGAAAAGCTCCTCGGCCAGCCGATTCGCGATCGGCATGGCTTCCTCCAGCTTGTGCTGACCCTTGGCGGTCAGGCGTACCCAGGTCTTGCGACGGTCACGCCGTTCGAACTTCCTCTCCACCAGGTCCTGGACCTCTAGGCGGTCGACCAGGCCGGTGATGGTTTGGCTCGACTTGACCATCGCCCGGCCAACCTCGCCTGTAGTGAGGATGTCCCCGCCATCCTTCAGAACAGACAAGAGATGTAGCTGCGGAAGGGACAGATTGTGGGGCAGCAGGGCAAGTTCGGTCAGCTTGAAGATGGCGTTCTGAGATCGGTAGAGGCTAAGCCACTCGGCCATACCTTCCGCCTGCTGTTCGACCGTCGGCTGCTTTTTAGCCTGAGGCTTCATTCTACTCTCCTTCTCCCCTTATAGATGGGGCCTTTGCTGCTTTTCTCCTTCATTATCCGTCGACATGGAACATACCGGCTACGTCGGTAACTACCCATCTTTACGCCCAGGGTTGGGACGGGTGCGATTCGCTGGCCCCCGAGGCCGGATGAGCGGCGGGCGCTGCACTGCACGCACAGCGGGCCCATATAGCGTTGTCAATGAGCTTTTCACGCCAACTTCTTGCCCTACTTGACCGTAAAGGTTTGACAAATCGTTGGCGTTGACCTAGTGTACCACTGATATCGGTAATCTGCTACCCCGAGCAGGGAGAGAGCCTTTGTGGCCGCACCCCCGAAGGCTCTCTTTTTTTGGGCGCCACGCTGGTGGGGATGATCCGGTGCAAGATGAGTATTTTCCCTCTTGATGAAGCTGGCCCACTGGCCGAGAATGGCGGGCAAAAAGGGAGGGGGATGCGGCCAGCGAGCCCGGCGTGCTTGGGATGGGGAGATGATACCAGATGGCCGGCTCTCCCCATCCCTCTCCGTCGGAAATCGGGCTGAGGCCGAAGCTGGCCCCGCTTGGAGCGGGTTGGATCCCCAGACTGTTGCCCTAGAGCTTTCTCCGCGACGTCTTCACTGCGATTCTTCTAGTCCTAGTCAGTGTCCTCTGCGGACATAGTCTGCGTTCCTTCGGGAGATGGTGTTGGCCAGAGGCATCGCGGGCTGCGTCAGGAATCGCCACCTGAGCCAACCAGTTGGTCTTGCCGGGGAGACCAGCACCTGGCATTCTATCGCCTCCCCGCCGTGGCGTCCTCAGAGGTTTCTTCGAAGACAGAGGTCGGAAGTTCTGACTTCCGCCCTCTGAACCTCTCATCATCCACCGGTGTAGGTGCTGACGGACTGGTCGATGAAATCGGCAAATAGGGGGCCGATGGTCTGGTTGGCCAGTGCGTTGGGGTGGGCGTCGCCACCGGTCTGATAATTGGCCCGCAGCATGTTGGTGGACGGGTCGGCCAGCAGGTCGAAGAAGTTGAAGGTGAAGACGTTGGGATGGCCGCTCACGTATTCATTGGAGGCCAGCCAGTTGCTGAAGGCACGTGCCCTCGCCGCTGCCTGGGCGTCGGTTTCTGCGGGTATCTCTGGTGGCGGCGTGATGACAATGAAGATCTTGTTGGGATACTGGTCCATCCGCGATCGGATGGACAGGTAGTAGGACTCGTAATCGGCCAACTGCTCGCCGCTCTGGATGTTGCTCGCCGGGAAGCAGGACTTGAAAGCGATGACGTCGTACTCCATCAGGTGGCTGAAGGTGTTGTCCGGCGGGTCGTGCAACGGTTGGGCAAAGATGACAGCGAGCCCGTCAGGGTCGGTGTTGTCACCAGGGACATCGAAGTCGCGACCGGCCGGGGTGCCGTCGGCCAGGGTCAGCCCATCGGCGTTGTAGCCGTGGTCGTAGAACTCATAGCCCAGACCGGTGAGGCGCTGGCGCACTTCTCCTTGCTCGATGAGGTTGGCCCCGGTGGAGTGATGCAGGAAGATGATGCGGGTGAAGTCGGCTCCAGGTGTGGCCGTGGGCTCTGGTGTGGGAGTAGCCTCCGGCGTGGCTGTAGCCTGAGACGTAGGCGTAGCGTGTGGCGTGGGCGTAGGCGTAGGGGCGGGTGTGGATGCAGGCGTTGGTGTTGCCGTAGACGGTGGGACACCCGCTGCCCCGTGGGCGATGATGCCCTGCACGTTATCTAGCGTCAGCAAGTTCGTGATCTCTGGCCGACCCTGGAAGTAGCCTAGCCAGCCGTTGGTCTCTGGATCCAGGTAGTAGGCAGAGTCGACAGTCCCTTCCCCGCAGGTGGCCAAGGCCTCGCCGGTCTCGGTGCCGTCTGCGCCACCCCACATCGATATGGCCCACTTGCCGGCCTGAGGGCAATTGTGCATGCTGCTTTCCAGCGGGCTGGGCGTTGGCTCCGGTGTGGGCGTTGGCGGCGGGGGGGCCATCGCTCCGTGGGCGATGATGCCCTGCATGTTGTCCAGCGTCAGCAAGTTCGTAAGCTCCGGTCGACCGTCGAAGTAACCCAGCCAGCCGTTGGTCTCTGGATCCAGGTAGTAGGCAAAGTCGACAATCCCCGCCCCGCAGGTGGCCAGCGCCTCGCCGGTCTCGGTGCCGTCCGGGCCGTCCCAGATAGATATCGCCCACTTGCCGGCTTGGGGGCAGTTGTGCATGCCGTTCTGCTGGGCTTGGGAGGAGCCTGCTCCGTGCGTGCAGGCGAGTACGATCAGTACCAGGGCAGGTATGGCCGCAGATGTGACTAGGAGGCCTATCTGGCGGCTATTGCGCATGGCTCACTCCCAACGAGACAGACCGCCTTTGCGGCCCATGCTACGCGCAGGCGCGAGGTATGCTCACGTCCCGCACATCCTCTTGGCACTGTCAGTGCCGCTGACGAGTCGTCGCACTAGGTAGACGCTCCGCCCAGAGTAGGGGTTACAGGGCTCACGCGAACCAGGCCGCAGTGACAACCGATATCATGTAACGCAAAGGGGCTCAATAGAGTCTCCTATTATTGTGAGACTGCGATCGCAAAACCGCTTCTCTCTGGCGATCTTCCTTCCCCACGGCTCCGCGGGAGGATGGTAAAATCATCCCTACTGGCATCAGTAACGTGCACCCTGACACGATTCCAGCAACCCGCCTTGGGCATGCTTTTGATATAGTAAGGTGAGGTTCACATGACAGAAACGCAGGGTCGTCTGGGCATTCTCGTCGGCGGGGGGCCGGCCCCCGGCATCAATAGCACCATCAGCGCGGCGACTATCGAGGCGGTTAATAGCGGCCTGGAAGTCGTCGGGATCTACGACGGCTATCAGTACCTGATGGAGGGACGCGTCGATAGGGTGCGTCCGCTGACTATCCCCGATGTCTCCCTCATCCACTTCCAGGGAGGCTCCATCCTGCGCACCTCGCGCTCCAACCCGACGCGCAGCGCTGAGGAGCTTCAGCGTACGCTCCATGCGCTCCGCGAGCTCGGCATCGCTTATCTGATTACGATCGGTGGCGACGACACGGCGTTTGCCGCCTATGAAGTGGCGAAGGCCGCCAACAACTCGTTCCGGGTCGCCCATGTCCCCAAGACCATCGACAACGATCTGCCTCTACCGGGGGGCATGTCTACCTTCGGCTTCGAGACTGCCCGCCATCTCGGCACGGAGCTGGTGCTCAACCTGATGGAGGACTCCCGCACCACCAACCGTTGGATCATCGTTGTGGTCATGGGCCGCAGGGCTGGCCACCTCGCCCTTGGCATCGGCAAGGCCGCCGGCGCCACCTTCACAATCATCCCCGAGGAGTTCCCGATGGAGCGCATAAGCCTCAGAGACGTGTGCGGCATCATCGAGGGCGGCATCCTCAAGCGGCGGGTCATGGGGCGTGAGTACGGGCTTGCCATCGTCGCGGAGGGGATCGGCGAGAAGTTGGACACAGAGGAGCTGGCGGGGATAACTGGCAGCGAAATGGGCTACGATGCCTACGGCAACCTCCGGCTGGGTGACATCCCGCTGGCCACCATCATTAAGCGTGATGTCCAGCAACGCTTCGCTCTGCGCGGCGAGAAGCTGTCCGTTGCGGAGGTGACGCTGGGCTACGAGCTGCGCTGCGCCAGCCCCATCCCTTTTGACATCGACTACACCCGGACTCTGGGCTACGGGGCGATCCACTTCCTGCTTTCGGAGCCGGCGGAAGAGCGTCTGCGGTACGGGGGCCTTGTCTGCCTGGACGACGGCCGCTTGCACGTCTTGTCTTTCGATGAGATCCAGGACCCCGTCACGGGGCGCATTCGCGCTCGCCTCGTCGATATAGGCTCGGAGCACTACAACGTCGCCCGGGAATACATGATCCGTTTAGAGTCGCGCGACCTCCAGGACCCCCAGATGCTGGGCAAGCTGGCGGCGGCGGCCAACATGACGCCGGAGGAGTTCGAGAGTAGATTCGCCCACGTGACCAGCCTGAGCAGCGGGAAGGCCCCAACGCTCATGCGGACAGCGAGATGACAGAGCAAAAGGAGACTACTATGGACACGCAAATATCCGAGGGTAAGTGGCGCCGCCTGCGGTCACTGGCCGATGCAGAGGGCCGCTTCAAGATGATGGCCATCGATCAGAGGGGCTCATTGAATGACGCCATCGCCAAAGTGACGAGCAGGAGCCCGGAGCAGGTCGCCGGCGAGGAACTGGCCAAAGCCAAGGAGGTCATCACAAGGGTTCTTGCCCCCTACGCCACCGCCGTCCTCACCGACCCGATCTACGGTTATCCGTACTCCTTCCAAAGCATTCCGCGGGGTATTGGCCTCCTTCTTGCGCACGAGGAGACGGGCTATGAGCGGTCCGGCCCCACGGGCAAGGAGCGCAAGACTAATTTGATAGAAGGGTGGTCGGTGGAGAAGGCACAGCGCGCTGGCGCCGACGCCGTCAAGCTGCTCCTCTACTACCACCCCGATGCTTCGGAGGAGGTGCGCCGCCATCAGCAGGATCTCGTGCAGCGGCTGGGGCAGGAGTGCGAGCAGGCATGTATGCCCTTCCTGCTGGAGCTGGTTAGCTACGCGATTGAGGAGGGCAGCACCAACACGGACGAGTTCGCCAGAAAGAAGCCGGACCTCGTCATCCGCAGCGCCCGCGAGTTCAGCGCCGCGAAGTACAAGGTGGACGTCCTCAAGCTGGAGTTCCCCGCTGACTTGAAGAGGACCAGGGAGTTCTGCGGAGGCGCCTTCGACGGCCAGGAGCGCCAGGCCGTCTATCAGCTATCAGAGGTGCGGGAGTTCTGTCGCCAGCTCAATGAAGGGGCCGGTATGCCCTGGGTGATATTGAGCGCTGGCGTGAACATAGACGAGTTCCTGGTCCAGGTGGAGCTGGCCACCGAAGCAGGGGCCAGCGGTTTTCTCTGCGGTCGGGCCATCTGGAAGGACGCCGTCCCCCTCTACCCTGATGTCGCGAGGATGGAGGAGTGGCTGCGATCGGAAGGCGTGTACAATTTCCTTCGCGCCAACGCCTATGCGCATC
Source organism: Dehalococcoidia bacterium (assembly GCA_022866185.1). Lineage (GTDB taxonomy): Bacteria > Chloroflexota > Dehalococcoidia > SM23-28-2 > SM23-28-2 > SM23-28-2. The sequence goes on along the minus strand of JALHUG010000214.1, from coordinate 1,367 downwards.
GTGCCCGTCCCTGGTTCGGCCACCGCCGGTTCAGGGAAGGGGTCCTCGCCGCGACATCGGCCGGGCGCGCCTGACGGCCTTCACGCCACCGGCGACCCCTTCCCGGCACTGCTACCTTAACGTCCCCTCTGCCCCCTGTTGCTCCCAAGCCTTCCACCGGGGACGAGCCAGAGGAGCCGGGCTTTCAGCGAGCCTCGCCGCCCAGGGTTATTAGGCCCTGCAGCTCTCGCAGCTCCAGCAGATTGGTGAGGTCCAGCCTGCCATCGAAGTAGCGCTTCCACTTCTGGGTCTGCGGGTCGATCCAATATGCGGCGGCGACCTTCACAGCGGGGCAGGTCTCCAGAGCCATGTCAGTGGGTGTCTCGCTCTCTCCATTCCAGACGGAGATGGCCCATTTCCCTGGCTCAGGGCAGCCCTCCAACTGGTTTCCCAGTTGCCCCTCGGCAGCAGATGGGGCAGCCGCAGCCGACACCGACTCTGAAGCTGACCCCAGTGCGATGATGCCCTGGAGGTGTTGCAGGGAGCCGAGGGTGCTGAGTTCCGACTGCCCACGGAAGTAGCGGCCCCAGGTCTGGCTGGCGGGGTCGATCCAGTAGGCGGCATCCACCGGCACGCCACAAAGGGCCAGTGCGTCGCCAGCGGGGGCCCCCTCGCCGCTGTATACAGCTATCGACCACTTGCCCGCCAGTGGGCAGTCCCGCATATGCACGCAAGTCAGGCTCTGAGGCTTGGAACCCGCGCCCCAACTCGGATGTTCCTGAGCTTCAGCCGTGTCGCAGGTGAAGGTTAGCGGCCCGCTGGCGCTTTCGAAGCAGGGTGGAATGATGGGCGCAGGAGAAGGGATGCCGATCACGTAGGTGCCCTCCTCGGTGACAGTCGTGCTACCGAATTCGATCCCGTCTCTGAAGGCCTTGATGACAGTACCTGCGGGCGCAGCCTGCCCGTCGATGGTGACCGCGCCATAGTAGGTGCCTGGTATGTTGATGCTGCAGAAGTCCCTCGGCTCCTTTGAGGCGATGGCAAAGACCGCCTGCAGATTGTTCAGGCGTGACAGCGTGGTCAGTTCTGGGCGGTCGTGGACATACCGCTGCCATGTTTGCGTTTGCGGGTCGAGCCAGTAGGCCACGGCGATGACCTCGGTGCAACTAGCGAAGGCGTCTGCTGCGCTGGCTCCGTTCGGGCCGTTCCACACCGACATTGCCCACTTGCCAACCAGGGGACAACCGACCATTCGACCCGGGCTCGGTCCAGGAGTAGGTGTGGGTTGAGCGGTCGGCGTAGGACTGGCCGTAGGGCTGCCAAGCGTTACGACTGCCTGCAGGTTATCGATAGTGTCCAGATTGCTGATGGCCGGGTTTCCCTTGGAG
>JALHUG010000213.1 GCA_022866185.1 Dehalococcoidia bacterium | reverse complement strand
TCTTCTCTACCTCGGTCACGCCGCTGGGGATACCTACAGCCACCCGCGGTCGGGGCAGACCCAGGCTGAAGTGGTCGTGCACGGCCCCGATGAAGAGGTGGACCATCCGCTCGGTGACGGCGAAGTCGGATATAACGCCGTCCTTGAGCGGGCGTATGGCGACGATGTCGGAAGGGGTGCGCCCCACCATCCGCTTGGCCTCGCTGCCGACCGCCAGGATCTTCTTGTTGATGCGGTCGATGGCCACCACCGATGGCTCGTCGATGATGATACCGCGCCCGCGCACCAGCACCATGGTATTGGCGGTGCCCAGGTCAACAGCGATGTCGTGGGAAAACAGACCGAAGAGGGTGTTCAGCGGGTTAAACAAGTTTCCCCCCCATCATTCTCACCGCCAGCATGGTTTGGCCTGCCTCAGGCCAAACCACACCTGCCCGCCCCAACGGCGGCCACTCGCTGCATTATAGAACATTTCCTACCCTTGGCAAAGAGGGGCAAGTAGAGCTAGGCTAACCGCAAAACCGGGCGGTCCTCCCAGAAGGCTGGCGGCCGGGGAGGGGTTGCTCTACCTCTAGCGGCCCTTGAAGATCGGCTCCCGCTTCTCCAGGAAGCTGCGAATGCCCTCCTGGACATCCTCGGACTCGATGCACAGTCGCTGGACATACTCCTCGTACTCAGTCTGGCATTCCAGCTCTTGCCGCCAGCCCCGATAGGCTAGGCGCTTGGTCAGCTCAATAGCAATGGCCGGCCCCTTGGCAATGCGCTCGGCTAGTGCCATGGCCGTAGGCATCAGCTCCTCCGGCGCGACCACCTGGTTCACCAGGCCAATGGCCAGAGCCTCCCGTGCGTCGATCGTCTGGCCGGTGTACATCAGCTCTAACGCCTTGCCCATGCCGACGATGCGGGGCAGGAGGTAGGAGGCGCCAAAGTCGGGCACCAGCGCCCGTCGCGACCACAAGGCTGAGAAGTAGGCCTCTTGGCTGGCGATGCGGATATCACAGGCCAGGCAGAGCGCCAGGCCGCCGCCGACAGCGACGCCGTTGATGGCCGCTATGGACGGCTTGGGGCAAGCGATGATGGTGGTGGCTGTCAGGTAGCGTGAGCGAAGCCGCTCGCTGCGACTGCCCTCCGCTGGTGCCTCGCGAGCACCCGCGGCCACGGCGGCGAGATCGGTGCCGGAGCAGAAGCCGCGCCCGCTGCCGGTGATTACCAGCACCCTGGCCTCGTCATCTTCCCCCAGTTGCGCCGCGGCCTGGCTGATCTCCTGCCAGCAATCCCAGGTGAGGGCGTTGAGCTTATCGGGCCGGTTGATGGTTAGGAGGACGATACCGTCCTTCCTTTCCACCTTGATGCTAGCGTAGGTCATGCTTTCCTCCTTGCCTTGGGCTTGTGGTTCACTGTTTGGAGCGCCGCCAGCCGGCGTCCACCGCCTCTTGCTCTGTGCAGAACCAGCGCTCGCCCGCTGTCTCGTCGATGACCGTCTTATCATAGAACTCGCCGCCAGGCACGTGATAGATCTTCTCGCCCGTCGTACTGCTAATGTTGCCCTTGATGACCGGCTCGCCGGTACTGGAGTAGTCACAGATGCCTTCGCCCTCGACGGTGGGCGAGGGGTCAAAGCAGCCTGTCCATAGGCCGCGCCCTGCCTCGCGAGCTTCTCGTTCGAGGTCGAGGAAGATCTCCTGGTACTTGACGTCGGGCGGATAGGTGCTCGCCAGGGCGTACCCTTCGCGTACCAGGATGGCGTTCACCATGTCGCCGTTCAGCCAGACGTAGCGCAGCAGCCGCCCGAAGGAATCTGTCTCTGACACGTCTTTTTCTAACTCCACCATCTTCCCTTCCACCAACTCGTGGTTGCGCTGGCTGGCCTCGCGGCCATAGCACTCTACCGGTCTTCGCGGGTCCACGGTCTCCGGCGTATTGATGCCAATGTAGCGAACCCGATACTCCACACCGTCCATGACGACGACGATGGTGTCGCCGTCGACCACCCGCACCACCTGCGCGAGGGTGCGGCCCGCCGTCGCTGATGGCGTGGCGGTCGGCTCTGCAGTCGACGGCATTGCGCTGGCCGTGGCCGAGGGCACCGGCGTAGGCGTCATCCGCGCCGCATGTGTGGGAGTGGACGCTGGCGTCTCATTACCGCAGGCGGCCAAAAGCAGCGCCGCAGTGACGAACGTCGGCCAACTGCTTTTCATCGAAGTTTCTCTGCCAGGGGGTCACTTCAGAGCGCCCCGTGCTTCCGCAACAGTTCGAGGAACTCCTGCTCGCCCAGGAGCTTGGTGCCGTACCGCTGCGCCTTCTGCAGCTTGGAGCCGGGCGATTCGCCCACCACCAGGTAGTCCGTCTTCTTGATGACGCTGTCGCTGGTGCTGCCGCCGAGCTGCCCGATGAGCTCCTCAGCCTTGCTGCGGGGCATAGATGCCAGCGTGCCGGTGATGACGAACGTCAGGCCAGCCAGCGGCCCTTCTGCTGGGGCGGGCGCTACCTCGTCGGCCATGCGCACGCCTGCCCGCCGCAGTTTCGCGATTACCCGCAGGTTGTTGGCATCGCGGAAGTACTGGTGGACGCTCTCGCCGATCCTGGGCCCGACGGTGGGAATGGCTGTCAGTTCCTCCACGCTGGCCTGGGCCAGGGCGTCAATGCTGCCGAAGTGGCTGGCCAGGAGCGCCGCCATCTCGCTGCCCACGTGGCGGATGCCCAGGGCGAAGATGAGGCGGCTCAGGGGACGGTCCTTACTGGCTTCAATGGCCGATATCAGGTTCTCGGCGCTCTTCTCCCCCATGCGCTCCAGCCCCACCAGTTGCTCCTTGGTCAGGGAGTAGATGTCCGCCGGGTCCCTGACCAGACCCTGCTCCAGGAGCACGTAGCACCAGGACTCGCCCAGCCCTTCGATATCCATGGCCCCTCGCGAGACAAAGTGGGTCAGCCAGCGGAAGGCCTGGGTGGGGCAGGCCGGGTTGGGGCAGTAGCGCATCACCTCGCCCTCCGGCCGCACCACCGGCGTGCCGCAGACGGGGCAGCGGTCGGGCATGGCGAAGATCTTCTCCCGTCCCGTGCGCTTGCTCACCACCGGCCCTACCACCTGGGGGATGACGTCGCCCGCCCGCTGGACGATCACCGTATCGCCCACGCGGACGTCCTTGCGCCGTATGTCCTCCTCGTTGTGGAGAGTGGCCTTGCTGACGGTCACCCCGCCCACCCGCACCGGCTCCAGCCGAGCCCAGGGGTTGAGGGTTCCCGTGCGCCCGATATTGATCTCGATGGCTAGAAGCCTGGTGGTGGCCTGGATGGGCGGAAACTTGTAGGCGATGGCCCAACGGGGCTCGCGGCCCACCACCCCCAGCCGCTCGTAGTACTGGAAGGGGTCGGTCTTCACTACCAGACCATCGA
>JALHUG010000027.1 GCA_022866185.1 Dehalococcoidia bacterium | reverse complement strand
GCGACCGCGGCGGCAAGGCCGAGAATGCGTATAGTTCTCATCTGTCGCCCCCCCGTCGTCGAGAGTTTCAACATAGCCCTGAACAGCGGGGTTGTCAATGGAATCTAGTATTAGGTTTTGTGAATGATCGTCCCCGTTTGGGCCCCGTATTGCCTGCGGGGGTGGGGTTTGGCAGGGACGGGGCCTACGGCTTCCGCTCGGCCGCCGAAAGGACGGCTACCGCCTCGATCTCCACCAGCATCTCGGGCTCGGCCAGGCCGCTTATCTCCAGCATGCTGGAGGCCGGCCGCACACCGCCGAAGGCCTCGCGGTGGGCTCGCGCCACCTCCTGCCAGCGGCCGATGTCTGTCAGGTAGATGCGCGTTCGCACCACGTCCTTGAGGGTAGCGCCGGCCTCGCGCAGGTAGCCCTCGATGTTGGCGAGGGTCTGCTTGGCCTGCGCGTAGACGTCGCCCGCGCCCACCAGCTTGCCGTCGGGCCCCCAGGCCACCGTCCCCGACACGAAGACCAGGTCGCCCACCCGCACGGCCCGCGAGAAGCCGATGACGTCCTCGTAGGGGCTTACTGAAAAGACTTTCTTGCGGTCAGCCATAGCGCTACTCCCACAACTTTCCCTGGGCCGACTCCGGCCGCTCCCGGGGGGGCAGGCCCAGGTGTTCGTAGGCGTGGCGGGTGGCTATGCGCCCGCGAGGCGTGCGCTGAAGGAAGCCCACCTGCATCAGATAGGGCTCGTAGACGTCCATGATGGTGTCGGCCTCCTCGGAGATGGAGGCGGCGATGGTCTCGATGCCCCCCGGCCCGCCGTCGAACTTGTCGATGATGGTGTGCAGGACCTTGTGATCAACCTCGTCCAGGCCCAACTCATCGATCTCCAGGCGGGCCAGGGCCTCCTTTGCCACCTGCTCGTTGATGATGCCGTCAGCCATCACCTGGGCGTAGTCGCGCACCCGCCGGAGGAGGCGGTTGGCCACCCGTGGCGTGCCGCGGGCGCGGCGGGCGATCTCCTGCGCTCCCTCGTCCTCGATAACGATGTTCAGGAGGGCGGCGTTGCGGCGAACCAGGCTAGCGATGTCCTCCTGCTGGTAGAAGTCCAGGCGGTAGACGGCGCCGAAGCGGTCGCGCAAGGGCGGGCTCAGCAGGGCGTAGCGAGTGGTGGCGCCGATGAGGGTAAACGGCGGCACCGACAGGCGCACGCTTCTCGCTCCCGGGCCCTTGCCCAGGATTATGTCCAGGGCGAAATCCTCCATCGCCGGGTAGAGGATCTCCTCGGCTGCCCGCGGCAGGCGGTGGATCTCGTCGATGAACAGCACATCCTCCCGCTGGAGGTTGGTGAGGATGGCCGCCAGGTCGCCCGCCCGCTCGATGGCCGGGCCAGAGGTGAGGCGAATGTTGACCCCCATCTCGTGGGCGATGATGTGGGCAAGCGTAGTCTTTCCCAGCCCCGGCGGGCCGTAGAGGAGGTGATGATCGAGGGCCTCGCCGCGCTTCTGGGCCGCCGTTACAGCGATGCGCAGGTTGTCCTTGATCTTGGCCTGGCCCACGAAGTCGTCCAGGCGCTTGGGGCGCAGGGTGGTATCGAGGGCAACGTCCTCTTCTTGCTGCTTGCCGGAGGTGATGCGCTCAGCCATGTTCAGTGCAGGGAAGCTCTTGCCAACCTTGGGCGTATTATAAGCCGCGAGTGGTTGTTCGGCTACGCGCTTATGCAGAAGATCGGCTGCCCTGGGCCGCTGGCCTGCTAGGGCGCCCCGAAGATCACGTAGACCTCGCCAGCGTCGGGGCGAGCGTTATCGGGGCCGTCGGCCAGAAGCGCGCCGCCAATGATGTCGTCGATGCCGTCGCCGTTGATGTCGCCGCTGGCCAGCGAGAAGCCCAGCTCATCGTCAGCCTCAGCCCCGAGGATGGTCATGCCATGTGGGCCCAGAGCTGCATCGACGCTGGCCGGCCACTGGCGCGAGCCCTGGAAGACGAGGATCTGCCCGGCCTTTCCGCGGGAGCCGGCCACCGGGCCCCCCATCAGCACGTCGCCTATGTCGTCGCCATTGACGTCGCCGGCGGCCAGGGAGTGTCCGAAGAGGCTGTTTGGGGCGCTGCCGATGAGGGTGACGTCCTGCTTGCGGTCGGCGATGTCCACGGTGCTGGGCAGCTTCGCTGGCCCGAAGAAGACATAGACCTCGCCACAGTTGTTGCGGCTATTGCCCGGCCCGTTGGCGTTGCGGGCGCCGATGAGGATGTCATCCACCTCGTCGCCGTTGACATCGGCAGCGGTCAGAACGAAGCCCAGCCAGTCGGCGGCATCAGCGCCCCAGATGGTCAGGAATCCCTCGTCGGCAGCTAGATCAAGGGTTCCCTTCGGCTCAGGCGGACCGAAGATGACATACGCTACGCCTGCGTCGGCGCGCTGGCCGTCGGGGCCGTCGCCGAATTCTGTCCCCAGGAGGATGTCATCGATGCCATCGCCATCGACGTCGCCACTGGCGGCAAAGTTGGCGAGAAAGTCGCTGGCCCTAGCGCCAAGGATGGTGAAGTCCTGCTGGTTCTGGGCGATGTCGACGCTCCCACTGAGGGTGGTCGAACCGAACACCACATAGACCTGGCCAGCGTCGGGGCGCTTGCCGTCGGGGTCGTCGGCGCCCGGGGCGGCCACGATGATATCGTCGACCTCATCGCCGTTGACATCGCCGGCCGCCAGGGCGTAGCCCAGGTAGTCATCCGCCTTGGCCCCCAGGACGGTGAAGTCCTGCTCGTCGAGGGCCGTATCCACCGTGCCGCTCAGGTCGGGCGAGCCGAAGATCACATAGACCTTGCCAGCGTTGCCGCGGTCGGCGTCGGGGCCGCGAGCGAAGCGAGAGCCTATCAGGATGTCATCGATGTCGTCGCCGTTGACATCGCCGCTGGTCACCACGAAGCCAAGGTTATCGCCCTCGCTGGCGCCTGTCACAGTGAAGTCCTGTTGACCCTCGGCTATGTCCACTGTGCCCTCGACATCGGAGGAGCCGAGGATGACATAGGCTTCGCCGGCGTTCTTGCGGCTGTTGTCGGGGCCGCCGGCCTTGGGGGCACCCGCCAAAATGTCGTCGATGCCGTCGCCGTTGAAGTCGCCATGGGCCAGGGAGAAGCGGTCGGCCAGGTAGTCGTCGGCGTCGCCGCCGAGCACTGTCAGGTCAGCGGCTGTGGTGGCCAGATCGATAGTCGGAGAGGTTGGCCGAGGCGTCTCTGGGGCAGGGGTGCCAGGCTCCGGCGACGACGGCCCGCCTTCGCCCCCGCCTCCGCAGCCAGCCGACGCCACAAGGAGGGCGAGGACGGCACCACGAGCCAGCGCAGCGGCTATGCTTGTCCAATGACGGCACATCGCCTATAGAATAGCACACAAATCGGCAGCGTTCAGGCGGGATCTCTCCTCTTGCTGCGCCCGAAATCGGATTATCCTGTCAAGCAAGCGCGTCAGTGCCGCCGATGTCCTCCCAACGTCTCCTGCCGACGGCGTGTATTCTTCCTTCGCCCCAGTCCATGACCTGTCCAAAGAATTCCGCGGGCGTAAGAACTGCGATTCTTGATCTGAGAAGTGCGGTCGTGGCATCCTGGGCAGCAAGATGCTTGTCACCGGAGACAAGGACGTCAGCCCTCGACGCGATCGCCGACAGGGCTATCGGTATGTCCTTTCTGTCCCGAACGAGGTCAAGGTTACTTTCCACTTCGTTGACGGTGGGGTCGCTCTGCAAGTCATACGGCAGCACCAGGAGAAGTCTTTCTAGGCTTGCCGCGTGCTGAGGGAACTCCTCGTGGATGACTCGTCTGGTCTCGTCCAAGACCATGTGGGAAAGAACGAGCCTGATCTCCCCCGCGATTGCCAGCCTTAAGATTTCGTAGGGTAAGCCGACAAAGCAAATGCCGCTTACGAGGACATTGGTGTCAACGAATATGCGGGGTACACTAGGCACCGTACCTGGCCCGGAACTCCCTCTCCCTTGCTTGCTCCAGCAGGCGCTCCAGGTCTTCCGGCGTCATGCCTTTCTGATTAACCTCGGAACCTAGGTCGACGGCGAGGTTCCTCAGCATCTGCTCAACGTAGCCGCGCGTGCGACAATACGCATACGTAGCCGCCGCCTGCTCGGCCGGAACGGTATAGCCGGATTGTGGGCTGTCGATTCTGTAGTCGAGAACGCCTACCACTGAAACATCCTGCGCGCGAGCCGAACGCGCCCTCCTATCCCTCGGGCCCGGGCGGACCCTTGCCTTCGCGAGCCATCAGGGGCACCCACAGCCTGGGTATCCCGTCGACCACAAGCTCCACCCTGTAGAGAGCCGGCCCGGGAAAACGGACGCCCATCTCAATGAAAAAGCTGTGGCCCTTCAACTCCGTGACCTCGAAGGTGAGCTGTTCCGTCTGGCCCAGTATGGTATCGAGCGAGTCCTTCAACCTCACCATTCCCTGGTATGTGCCCTGTTTGGTGCCCTTGAAGTGGCAGAAGATCATGAAACTCGCTGCCAATGGATAGGCGGGAGCCTCGATCGTATCAAAGATGCCGATAACGTGGGTCCTGCCCCTGTCGTCCCTAAAGGCGTCCTGGGCAATCAGGAGCGCTGCTACCCTCGGCTCCCGATCGGCCTCGCGTTCGCTCATCCGTCAGCTCCGCCGCTCCATCTCTTGCTTGGGCTTGTATTATACCACAGGTCGCGACCGCCCCCCTCACTCCTCCCACACCGCCGCCATGACGATGGCGCCGCTGCGAATGACGGGTGCGCCTCTCAGGGATGGCTCGCGCGGCACGTCCTTGCCCAATGATGGCGCCTCCTGGCCCAGCGGCGGCTGAGGGCGAGGGGGAGTCGGCGGCTGGAATGGCTGAGGCTTGTCGGCCATGCGCTCCTCCTAGGTATAGACGCCCACAACAAGGGCGTCGCGAGGGTCGGACTCGGAGAAGAAGATGAGGGCGCAGCGACGGCCGATCACCATCTCGGCGGCACCGATATTGCGGGCCACCGGCACGTCCGCCAGCCACACCGCCAGGCTCCCAGCCACCTGAACGGTGGCTGTGTAGGAGCCAGAGTTGAAGCCCTTGACCGTCCCCTTGCGCACGTTCATCCCTAGACTGCTCCCAATGACAGCCGCTGCTCGTAGACCGGCACCCTGCCACCCGCCGAGTAGCGGATACTCAGGCCCAGCACTCGCCGCTGAGCGCTCGTCAGGCCGGCCGACTCGTCGGTGATGGAGATCACGTCGTAGAGCTCCTGGCCGCAGTTCACCGGCACTACGATCTCGCCATCTCCGGAGGCGATCTCCTGGTGGCGCATCTCGGCGTCGGCGCGGTCTCGGGCGCGAGCGACTGTGCTCAGGTTCAGGTCATGCACCTGGCGGACGCGGTCGAAGGCAGCATCGATCTCATCCCAGTCGAAGCCCTCCACGAAGGCGCCATCGCCAAACACCTGCGCCCGGTTGGCCTGGGGGCGCTGGCTGCCGTAGCGGCCGCGGAAGATGGCGTGCTCCGTGCCGTAGGAGTAGGCGCTGGCTTCGTCGGCCCGGGGGTTCTTGATGTAGGCGTGGTGGCCCCGGAAGAAGATAACGTCGGGCACCATGGCCAGCAGGCGGCGCACCGCGGTCGCCCCGCTCTCGCCCGGCTGGATGGTGAAGCTGGGGTAATGAGCACCGATGACACTGCTGCCGCCGGCGTTGGAGAACTCCAGGCTCGCTCGCGCCAGGATGAAGGAGAATAGCTGGAAGATGTTGTCTTCGCCCTGGGCCCAGGCGTACTGACGACGCGCCCGCCAGCCCTCCAGCAGGTGCCAGGCATCGCGAGCGTGGAGGACGAGGGTGGCTTGACCTTCACCGGAGGTGTATTCCCACCCCTCGATCCAGTAGTCGAGGCCCGCGGAGGCCAGGGGGCCGCTGGCAGGCTGGTAGCCGGGGCTCACTCGCACCTCGCCGCCGGCCTTGATGACCGCCTTCTCCCCCGATAGATCCAGGTAGCGACCATCGTCGTTGCGCAAGACCAGGCGAAGGCTGCCACCGCCAGGATCGGTTTCGGTGGTCAGCTCTAGGACGTCGGCGGTGACGTCCAGGACGGGCGTAGTGAGGGAGGCCTGCCAGACGCCGGATGGCGTGGTCAGCCACACGTCGCGCGTGCTGCAGGCGATGGCCAGGCCATAGTCGCTGGTCACATTCATGGGCACCGGCTCTCGCCAGAGGTTTTCCACGTAGTCGGCCAGGGCCGGCGAGAAGGAGAAGTGGGGGCGGGAATAGCTTTCGCTGCCCGTGTACTTCTCGACGAAGGTGAGCCGAAAGACATCGGGGTAGGCCAGGGAGGGGGCGCGAAACTCCATGTTGGAGCCCGCGCTGGCCACCGCCACCTCCCACAAGAGCGACCAGGTGCCCACCGACTGGGAGTAGCCATCGCCGTAGATGCAGGTCCAGACCTTATAGGCGCCCTGGGCGTCGCTGCCCGAAACCACCACGTTGAAGTCGGCCGCATACTGGCAGGCCAACCCGCTCACCGAGGCCAGGCTGTTGGTCCAGGCGGCGGGGCTGCCCCAGGTGCTGCCGCTGCGCTTCACGGCGTAGACGGTGCCCCCTACGGAATAGATGAGGAGGACGGTGTTATCGTCCTTGAAGTCGGCGGCAAGCCAGCCCACAGCGGCCGCCGCCGTCGTTATCGCTGTGGCTGAGCCAAAGGTAGCGCCGTAGTTGGTGCTTTCCCTCACGTAGATCGTCTTGCCATTGGTGTCCACGTAGAACAGCAGCACGCGGGCCGCTTGGCTGGCCAGGGCGACGCCGGCGTTAGCGGCGGCGTCCACAAACGTCCAACTGCTGAAGTTGCTGCCTGCACCGGGGCTGGTCACCCGCTGGCGATAGAGCGAGCCGCTGCCCACACGGCAGCGGATGAGGGAGCCATCGCCGGGCATGGTGGCGGCATGATAGCTATCGGCCTCGCTGCCCGAGTACAGGCGCTGCCAGTCCAGACGGCGGATGCCGCCGATCCTGTCGATGATCTCGACCTTCACGTAGGGGATGGCGCTGGCACTCTTCTGGGCGGCGAGCAGGTCGGAGGGCAAGGTTCGCATGTTCTGGGCAGCTAGCTATGCTCCAGGAGGTCCGCCAGGGTGGAAGGCACCTCGCGCCCTGCCTTCTGGTAATGGGAAGCCAGGTGGCGAGCCGCCGCCAGGATCTGCTCTGGCGTCGCCTCCACCCGCCGGCCGCGATACCCGCCCGGCGAGAGGGAGGCCACCGCTGCCGCCATGCGCTGCCAATCCACCGTCCGCTCGTCGTCCAGCCGCCCCTTGAGGGCGCGGAAGATGGCCCGCGTGTGGTGGGGCAGCCTCCAGCTATCGGGGTCGTCGGGGTCGCCGACGATGGCGAAGGCCTCGGCCGGCAGCCCCTCCTTTCGCGACTGAAGGCCGGAACGAATCTTTGCCACCGACATGGTAGTTCTCACCTCTTCTCTATGGTTGCCAGACAGTGCTCTGGTCGACCGGCGATGCGGCCGGCGTGTACAGTTGCCGCACCCGCACGGCGTTGCGGCGGCTGTGCTTGGCCAGGGCTTGAGCGAAGACGGCCAGGCGCTCTTGGCCCCACGTCAGGTACTGGCGCCAGACGTCCTGCCCGCCCACGTTGATGCGATTGGTGGCGAAGCTGGCCCACTCCAAGGCGGCGTAGGCAGCGGCCCCGGTCGCCACCAGTTCCTCCAGGTGGGGTGGGATGGTCGAGGTGGAGGCGTCCAGGGTATGCACCTGGCCGTAGTAGATATTGACCGATTGGCTGCCAGGGGGTTTCGCGTCCACCAGGAGAGTGAGAGTGCTTGCCCACAGGGAGAAGGGGATGTAGCTGGGCGGGTACATGTCCGCCGGGTACTCCACCGCTTCTACAGCCACCAGGTCGCTGAGGCTGGCCAGGGAGATATCG
>JALHUG010000212.1 GCA_022866185.1 Dehalococcoidia bacterium | reverse complement strand
CGGGAGTATCTGCCAGCGGACGGGGCCGAGGGCAAGATCGAGAGCGCGGCCCTGGGTGACGTGGTAAAGGTACGGCTCACTGTGGTGGCACCGACGGATCTCTACTACGTGGTCGTGGAAGACAATCTGCCCGCTGGGCTGGAGCCTATCGATACGAGCCTGCAAACGACTAGCTCCGAGATCCGCCAGATGATGCTGGACGAGCAACGGAAGGCGGCGGGAGAGGGCCAAGGCCGCGGCTGGGGTTGGTGGTCGTACCGTTGGTCCTTTTTCAACCACGTGGATATGCGCGACAACCGGGTGGTTCTCTTCGCCACTTATCTGCCCAGGGGCGTGCACGAGTATGTGTACTTTCTGAGGGCGACCACGGCGGGCGAATATCGGGTGATGCCCGCCCAAGCCAACGAGATGTACTTCCCTGAGGTCTGGGGCCGGACGGACGGAGCGCTGTTCAGCGTGATGCCAGAAATAGCAGAGACTTCTGCCACAGTGGAGTAGGCGTGCCACGCCATTATCAGAGGGTACTCTCGTCCAGTTGTGGGCGAGTGGGCCTTTACCGCCCGCTCCGGTGGCAGCTCCTGCAACGGCGAGCGATCACCAGCTTCACGAGCTGCCCCATGGAGAACTCGCCCCAGCGGGCGGAGGCTCAGTGCCACCCGGTGCGCTGGGCGCGGGTGTCACCGCCGGCGTTGCCTCTGGCATCCTGGGCGGGCCAGATATCTCTACACCAACCATTGGGGACAGGTCCATCCAATCACCGTCCCAATCCGAGGGATTCGGGTCGCAGGCGTCGCCGATGCCATCGCCGTCGGCGTTCTCCTGGCCGGGGTTGGGAACGAGTGGGCAGTTGTCGCCACGGTTCGCGTGACCATCACCGTCGCAGTCGTTGGCCGAACCAGGGGCATCGAGCCAGCATGACTCGCCCGGGTCGGGGTCGCAGACGCTGTCGATGCCGTCCCCATCGGGACCATTACCCTCCCTGGGCGACTCGTCCATGTTGGCGTCGAAGGGGCAGGTGTCGAGCTGGTTCTCATACCCGTCCGCGTCGGCGTCGAGCAGGCTGCTGGCGTAGGTCAAGAAGTCGTAGGTGCCACCGAAGGGCGGATTGCGGCGCAGCTCGTAGCCAGATTCATCGACCGGTGTAGAGGGGTTGTCCCGGGTCAGTCCCCAGACCGTCCTGATGATCTCCAGCGGCGTGCAGAAGCTGCTTACGGGTGGGGGCGGCGAGGCAAGACCGCCGAGGAGGATCACCGAAGGGTAGCCCCAGTCGCGATCAAAGCGTGGGACGTAGGGCGGGGAGGTGCCGGGCTCGAACAGGACAAAGTTCAGGGGGATGTTCACGCCAGCCACATTGACCTGGCCGTAAAGCCGGGCCCTCGGTGTTATGCCGGGGTAGATAAGGTTCAGGTAATCGGGGTACTTGTCGACGGCGTCAGGGAGACCATTGGCAGGGTTGACATCGAGGAATCCGTCGCTCAACGACACAGTGTCCGACGTATCCGTGGAAGCATTCATCAGGTCGAAGCTCACGGCCAATGGGCTGTTGCAGGGCTGATTCAAGAGACCGAGCGTGACCTGAGCGTCGAGTGTGCCGACCAGCGTTCCGAGAGGCACGTCAGACTCGGACGCCACGAACCAATCGAGGGGGGTAAGCGTGGCAACCGCTCCGAAGTTGTAGTCGGGGGCGGCGAGGGAGAAACGGGTGGTGATGTCGGCATTGACGCCAGCGGTGTAGTCGCTGAGGATGACATCGAGGCTGGGGGCGTACGTTCCCGCTGGGGGAGGTGTGGCCGTTGGGATCGCTGGCGGGCCCGCTGTCGGAGTCTCCACCGAGGGCGACGTCCATCGCCTGTGCATTTCCTTGTAGACCTCAAGATCTTCCTGGAAGGCGTCGGGGTCCTCGACCGGGTCGACGAACACGTTCGCGACCATTCCGGTATCCAGTTCGACTTCGGCCATGACATCCTGTACGTCGGATTGGGCTACAGCCACCGTCTTACGCACCCAGGGCTCATCGTGGCAGGGGGCGTCGGGGTCAAATTGGCCCCTGGTGCCCTCGCAGGGATCCGAGATCCTTGGCATCTGGCCCACATAGGAGACCGGCTCGGCAAATAGGATATGCACCAAGGCTACCTCGTGACCGTGCTCCCACCCCCGTGGCGATATGTTTACCCAGTAGTCACGCCCAAACTCGCGCCCGGCCAGGAGGACCTCACCTACTTCGCTCTGAACTAGGATCTCCCATGCCCTCATCTGCACTTCTCTGATCTCAGCGGCCTCATATGTGGTTACAGCCGTTGGCTGGGCCCCCTTGGACTCGATCTGAACCTCGAAAATGCGTGACCCAGGACCAAACATGTTCTCTTGAATGGGTGACCCAGGATCAAACATGTTTATTGTGCCGATGAAAAGTTCCGCTGTCCCCCGTCTCAAGCTGACGCCGCAACTTGCGCAGTCCCCAAGGAGATGGGTGTCCTGCCATTCGGGGGCAAGGCTCTGAACGTAGAAGTCGATCACGTCGCTGGCACTCGTGCCAAGTGGAGCCTTATACGTGACAAGGATGGCATGTATGTCCGGCGGTTCTTCGTCACGGGAGTAGACGTAGGAATCGACTGACACCTGCTCGGCCCCCGGAAACTGTGGCAGGCTGGCCAGGAGGCGCTCGGTTTCCTGGGCCTGGGCGCATGGTAGCGTGCTGCTTGGAACCCATCGGCCGGCTCGGTAGTCCCATAGCTTGAAGTCGGAGCAGCATTGGCGGCCAGCCTCGTCCTCAAAGCAGCCGTAGACGGGCGCCCAGGTCTCGTGCATTTCCATGTTCTCGATGACGAAATCTATCTCCGACGCCTCCTCGAAGCCGCAGTCTTCAAGGAGATTCGCCCGCTCAGCCGCGATCAGCTCTTCGTATTCCTTGGATGGGCACGTCTCTCGAAGCTCCGGCGATTCGAGAGCGTAGGCCGCCGCAAGATCGGAGCGGGCAAGAGCCCGCTCGTAGGTGATCACAGCCTCTCTGAGGGCTGCCTCGGTGGCCGCAGAGGGCGCTGCCGTGGGAGAAGGCAGCGGTGTCTTCTCTAGCGCAAAGCTATCCTCCTGGTCACTCTTACCATTGAATCCCACCATCACTGCGGCGGCCACTGCGGCGGCCGCCAGGGCCAGAGCGACAAGTAGAGGCCTTGTTGCTGCCTGCCTGATCATCTGAACGTCCATCTCCTGCGGCACCTCCATTCTACTCTCAGGCGCATCGTTAGGCAACGACCGGCCCTAAGCGCGCCCTTTCTCCTTCATGTGAGCCCTGAACAGACGACTGAAGGCCCATGACAAGAAGCCGCCGAAGGCTCCGAAGGGGGCACCGAACATCCCTGAGGCTGCAAGCGAGAACTTCAGCCAATCATCCCAGTAGAAGTCCTCGCCGCCGTATGACTCGAGCTGGCGATTGCCCAACTCAGCGGCAAAGGTAAAGAAATCCCCTAGGACCATAGCCATGAATGCCAAGGACATAAGAAAGGCCCCCAAGAGTACGCTGGCCCAGAGCCGCCTCGCCCCGCCCAAGGCCAAGGCGACCGCTATCGCCGCCCAGAGCGTCAGCAGAGCGTACAGCAGCAGAGCGTACAGCAGCAGAGCCAGCCAGCAAGGCTCGGGGCCCTCGTGCACTTCCGCCAGCACAGCCGCCATGAAGCTCCCGCCGAGCCCAACCAGCAGCCAGGGCAGGAAGAGCAACAACCTTGGTGCTACTTTGGGAACGCTCATTAGACTAACCCTCTTCCCAGGCCTGCCACCAGCCAAAAACGGCTCGCTGGGCCCGCTCCCAGAGATCACGCCGCACCAGGAACAGGAAACCCACTCCTATGAGGGAGACCCCAACGATAGCCAGGATGGCCCAAGGGGGCACGCCCCCCTCAGCCTGGCGCTCGAAGGCGAAAAGGGCCGCCGCAATCGCGGCAAAGGCCAGAGCGGGCACCACCATCAGGCGCCGGCGCAGGAGGAGACCAGCCAGCAGGTAGACAATGGACTCGCCTAGGAGGATGAAGCGGTAGGTTGTGTCGTCGTTGAACGCCTGGAGGAAGGTGGTGCCGAGCAGGACGCCAGCGGCCGCTATCTCGGCCATGTTGGGCAGAAAGGCCAGGTCCTCGGGGAGACTCTCGCGGTGGGGGCTGAGGAATCGCGCCGTTCCCAGAAGGTAAAGGCCTATCGGCACGGTGTAGGCCTGCGGGTTCTCCGGCCGGAAGTGGCCGATGCCCAGCAAAAGGGCGGTGAGAAGGGTGACGCTGCTGGCGTATCCAACGGCCATTGCCCGTGTTCGCCAGGCCTCGGCAGCCAGCAGGAGACCGAAGACGGCGACAGCGCCCATCGACCACAGGTACAACGGCGGCTCTGAGATGACGAAGGTCCGTCCGATATCGGCGGCTTCACTTGCCCTGAAGGCTAGAAGCCCGTAGCCGATGTTGGGAGCGAAGAGAGCAACGGCGAGGCCGCTCAAGCGGAGGGCTCGGGCCCAAGAAGAGGCCAACTGCTCCAGGCTGAAGCTGGAAGCGTACAGGACCACGGCCATGCCCACAAAAGGCAAGGGCCAGACCTCGTCCCGCGGCTCGAAGTGGACGAGGGCAAAGATGACGGCGAACAGGGCGTAGGCCAGGGGAAGATAGACGGCATCCGCCTTACTCTCAGCGATGACGACGGCGGCGGAGGAGACCGCGAAGGCCGCCAAGAGGACAGCGGTCAGACCGGCATTCTCGTAGGCGGTGGCCAGGACGAAGACGGAGTAGCCGATGGCGATAGCGTACAGTGCCGGGGACCACTCGCGGCGCCAGAAGCGGGCGGCGACGCCAGCGGCGGCGAAGGCGAAGGCCAGGGGAAGATAGCGTAGGGCCAGCTCCGCGCCGCCCAGGTCTACCTCCATCGCCAGGAGGAGACGGTAGTAGCCGAGGCCGACAGCGGCGGCGAAGGGGAGAAGAAGCAGCGGGCCAGTCCAGCGGTCGACGGCTGCTTCCTCGGGTGCCTCCTCAAGGTTGGCGAGGATGCGCCAGGCATGGCGGAGCCAGGGGGCCCTGTCGACGAAGACGGCGGCGGTCGCGTACAGAGCGGCGGCACCCCAGGTGGCGCCGACGCCGAACCACGGTTCGCGGTCATGGGCGTCCAGGAATGGGAGCCAGGCCAGAGAGGCGGCGCCGATAGCGAATGGCCACAGGAGGTCGGGGTCGAGGAGGCGATGGCGCACGGGCAGGAGAGCGCCAGCGGCATAGAGGGCGCCGATCCCCGCCAGGGCAACGCTGTAGAACTCGGCGTCCTTGCCCAAGGTGAAGACGATCGCCAGCAGCATGCCACCTAGCGTGGTTAGGGCGGCACCGCAATAGTACATAGCGTTCGGCTGGACTTTCTCGCGCAGGGCGAGGAGGACGAAGACGGCGCTAGCCACCGCCAGAGCAACGGGAAGGGCCGAGCGTTCGAAGTCAGTCTCGGCGACCTCAACCGTGATGACGGCGGCGGCCACGGCGGCGCCCGTTGCCAGAAGATGAGCGGCGACGAAGCTGGGCAGGGCGAACTGCTCGCGCAGGCGGGCGGGGGCCCACCAGGCGACGGGCAGAAGGGCCAGCGCCAGGCCGCCGAACACGGGCGGCATCCACTGGGGCGGCATCGGCGAGACCACCAGGCCGGCGGCCAGAGCGCCGGTCAGGGTGCACAGGGACAGTGAGGCGTAGAGACGGCCCTCGTCCAGGGCGTTGGCAGTTGCCATGACCGTAAACAAACATGTGGCGGCCGCCAGTGTCACTGACAGTGTCGCTGTGTCGACGTCCGGCTCGCCGCCGACGATGATGAAGCTCGCGCTCACGGAGGCCGCGGCCAGGAAGTGGCCAAAGACAAGGCTCGGCAGGCGAAATGCGTCCCGGAGGCGCCCGGGGCCGCACCAAGCCAGGGGCAGGAAAATCAGAGCAAGGCCGACGAACACCGGCGGCGTCCATTCGGGGGGCAGGTCGGTGACGGCGATGGCGGCGGCCACCGCGCTGACCACGGCGGCGTGGGACATGAAGCCGTAGAGCAGGCCCAGACCGAGGACGGCCAGCAGAATGTAAAAGACGGCGGAATAGAGGGAGGCCCACAGCCAGACGACATCGCCGGGTATACCTTCCTCTCTTAGGACGAAGTTGTAGGCCCCGGCGAAGTTCAGCGGCACCAGCAGGGCACCAACGGCTAGGAAAGTGTAGCCGGCGATGCGCACTCGGGGGAAGCGGTAGCAGAGCCAGCCGACGCCCATGAAGGCGGCCGTAATGGAGGCCAGCAGGGCGACCTGAGCGGGCCCGCTGAGGGTTTCGCGGGAGGTAGTGGCAAACACGAGGGCGGCCATGACCACCAAGAAAGCCGCCAGGTACAGAAGCAGGTTGGGGGCCTGCTCGACCAGCCAGGAGGGCACGGGCGACGGCGCCGGGCCGACGGGGATGGACGGCGCGGCGGCTGTGGTGGGAGCAGGCGGCGGAGCGGGCCGCAGGTAGTCCAGCAGGCGGCGGTGGTAGCGCTGGTGCAGTCGCTGGTAGGTGGGGGTCTCTAGTTCCCCTTCGCGATGGAGGTTGGCCAATTCGTTCAGGACCACGGCGGTAAGGCGGGTGTTCGTTGCCGTCTCCATGGCTGCGCCGCACTCTTCGCAGGCGGTGCTGTCTTCAGGGTTGGCGGCGCCGCAGCGTCCACAGTGGTAAGGCATGGCATACCCCCTAGTCGCAGCCCCAGCAATAGGAGAGAACGAAGAAAGCGAACAGAGTGAGCGGCGGCGCCGCGGCGGCGCCCAGCAGGAAGGCCGCTAGCCAGCCGGGCGAGCGGCGGGCGGCCATGCCAGCGGCGGATAGCAGTAGACCCATCAGGGCCAGGCCGAGGAGCAGGCCGCTCAGGAATACGCGCTGGGCGAAATCTTGGGCCTGCATATGTTCATTGAGGAGATAGGCCAGAAAGACGGTCCCCCAGATCAGGCCGTGCCCCAGAACGAGGCCCGCTATGACGGCGCCAATGCCCTTGGCCGCGGCCACCGCTTGCTGCGACATCGCTGGCTTTTCTACCCGAATCACTCCCGTTCCCTCCTTCTCTTTGTACCTGCCTCCAGCCTAGGGCCACGGCGGCGGCCCACCAAGGTGCGGATGTCTCAAATTGCTGTGGTGCGTGCGTACCCAAGTTAGCGTGGGGCATATGTACCATCGGACGCGTTTGACGGCGCGCTCATGCACTGCTAAACTGCTGTCGCTCTTTCCGATGATTATGCCAGTTGCAGGAGACCAGGGCGAGGCTCAGATGGCCCGACCCAAGGGGCTGTTCGACCCGGTGCGCTGGTGGTGGCAGCGGGAGCGACCTACCGGCGTGGCGCTGTTCTTGTGCGGCGTGCGCTGGGCTGCCTGGGGCGTCGCGGCGTTCATCGTCGCCCTGGGCATCCTGCCCGAGGTCAACGTGCAACGGGAGCCGGTGCTCCTGCTCGTCACCCTGGCTGAAAACGGGGCGGTCACGCTCTACCTTCCCCTTATGCGGCCCTACGTGCGCTCGCTGTTCCGCCGCTGGGTAGGCGAGGTGAACGACATACTGGTGATGAGCCTGGTCGACGTGTCTATTGCCCTCGGCGTTGTGCACCTCAGTGGTGGTTGGGACAGCCCGTACTACCTGTATGCGGTGTCGTCCTTGCTGGTGATTTCGTCCATTGTCGGACTGCGGGCCAACTTGCTGCTGGCCCTGGGCTTCGTGGGGACCTACATCGTGATCTTGGCGACGGCTGGCGAGGGAGCCGACGGTCCCTGGCTGCGGGGCGAGCTCAACAACTTCATCGTCTTCCTGGCGACCCCATTCCTGGTGGCGATAGTGGTGCAGTTTTTCGGCTGGATGGCCCGCCAACTGGCAGCGGAGCGAGAAACGGCGCGACAGGCGCTGGCGGAGAACATCCGCCTTCAGGAGGAGAGAGAGCAACTGATCGCCCAGGAGGAGCGCAGCCGCATTGCGCGGGAGATACACGACGGCATCGCCCAGTCTATCTACATGATCTCTTTGAATCTGGAGACGGCCGCGGACATGGCGACCGACGAGCGAGGCCTGAGCGATCGGTTGGGCAGGCTGGTGGTGCTGGCCAAGCAGACGCTGCTGGAGGTGCGCCACTACATCTTCGACCTGAAGCCGTTGTTGCGAGGAGAGGCCAGCGTGTCGGCGGCGCTAAGGAGTCAGATACGGGAATTCACCGCCGTGTCGGGCCTGGCGGTGCGCTTGGAGGTGGTGGGGCAGGAGCGGCCGTTGTCTGTAACTGCTGGCACGGCCTTGTACCGCATCGCTCAGGAGGCTCTGGCCAACGTCTACCGCCACGCTCAGGCCTCAGAGATCGACATGCGACTGACCTTCGACGACCGGTCAGTGTGCCTGGAAGTGTGCGACAATGGAGTGGGCTTCTCGACCAGGGAGAGGCTCGGCCGGGGCCTGCGGAACATGCAGCAGCGAGCGCAGGAGTTGGGCGGCGAGGTGGCCATCGAGAGCGCTCCCGGCAAGGGGACGACGGTGCGGTCGAAGTTGCCGGCAGGTGAAGCATGAGCGTACTGCGAGTGCTCGTGGTGGACGACCACGAGGTCGTACGGGCTGGCCTACAGGCGGTCCTGGAGAGCGAGGAAAGCATCCAGGTCGTTGGCGAGGCGGGGACGGCGAGGGAGGCAGTGGAGAGCGCTCTTGCCCTGAAGCCGGACGTTGTCCTGCTGGACGTGCGGCTAGGCGAGGAGGGCGATGTCGGAGGGATTGAGGCCTGCCGCGAGATACGTAGCAGCTTGCCGGAGACTCGGGTGCTGATGTTCTCGTCCTACGGCGAGCGAGAGACAGTGGTGTCAGCCCTTCTCGCGGGGGCCTCAGGCTATCTGATGAAGAACGTGGGACGCTCGCAGCTCATCTCAGGATTGCAGACGGTAGGTCGGGGCGAATCACTTCTCGATCCATCGGTGACGAAGCCCGTGCTGGACCGGCTGGTGGAGCTTTCAGCCTCGGCCAAGAAAGACGACCCACTATCAGACCGCGAGAAAGAGGTGCTCCTCCTTATAGCCAGGGGGCGCACCAATCGCGAGATCGCCGAGGCCCTGGTCATCAGCGATCACACCGCCCGCAACCACGTGAGCCACATCTTGGACAAGCTGGGGCTGTCGCGACGGTCGGAGGCTGCAGCATACGCAGCGAAGCTGGGGCTTCTGGACTGATACTTCGCGGACGAGCGCAAGCGGTGAGGGTCATGCTCTAGCCGACCCGTCTGGGCAGCGAGGAACCTAAGGCAGCCACCCGATGACCTCCCTGCCGGTGAGGTCCCCTGGCGGGCCGGGTGGGATTCGAACCCACGACTCCCGGATTAGAAGTCCGGGACTCCTCCTGTGAGCTTCCAGGCCGAAAGACTGCGTCCAGTTCTTGTCAAAAGGGCCAGTGCAGGCCTAACGCGACACGATGCAGGCTTCGTGTGCGGTGTCCTAAGTGCAACCTTTCCCGATCATCCCCGCGAAGTTGGCGACGTCGCCCACGACGGTGAGGTGGTTGTCCTTGTTGAGGTCCAGCCGCAGCCGCCAGTTGGGGCTGGGCGGCGGCCCGCCGGTCGCCCCGATGCGCCCCGAATACTCAGCGACGTCGCCCACGACGGTGAGGTGCTTGTCCTTGTTCATGTCCAGAGGCCAGGCGTCGCCGCCGGGGCCGGGCGGACTGCTGGGGCAGTTGTCCAGCCCGACAGTGTTCAGGTAGATCTCAACGTCATCGCTGAACCCATCGTTGTCGTCATCGTCATCGCACGCATCGCCCAGCGAGTCGCCTGCCACCGACGCGCCGGCTGCCTCCAGGTTCGCGTCGGTGTTGGTCTGGTCAAGGTTGGCGACCGACGGACAGCTATCGCAGGCGTCGCCCAGAGGGTCACCTGGCGGGTCAGTCGTGACGTCGGTGTTGGTCTGCGCTGGGTTTGCCGCCGTACGACAGTTGTCCGCTCCGTCCAGAACGTCATCATCGTCGCAGTCATTGTCACCGCTGCACACCTCAAGTGACCCCCCTGATGGAATGGGCTGGTCTTCAACGAGCACGGAGCCCGAGCTGCTTGGAGAATTGCTCACCAAGAAGACATTGGGAGATGTCTCTTCTACGGTTGCCAAGGCCCCCGTGGAGAAAAAAGCCTCTATTGCGCCGAACTCTGCGCTTACCGGTCCAGAGACAACCTCAATTGTCACGCTGCCGCATCTTACGTTGACTGCGTTCCCCGCTGTCAGGCTCAACGTCGCGAACCCGCAGGTAGATACTTGGGCTGTGCCAGTTCCGCCGGAAGCCTCTATTCTCACACCCTCCTGGTCTGTGTTCGGCACGAGGTCGCTAATCGCAAGTGAAAGATCGGCCCGATCAACTAGGCGTCCAAAGGTCCGCCCATAGGTCGGCCCCCCCAGAGGCAGGTGAGCATCGGTGAAGTTCTCAGACCAGGAGGCGGACTGGTCGCGGAAGTGCCCGCCGAGAACTACTCCGTCTATGGCGTTGACGATGCCGTCATTGTCGTTGTCCGGATTGTTGATTGAATCGCACAGGGTGCCGATACGGTCGCCGTCGTCGTCCGCCTGATCAGAGTTGGCGGTGTCGCGACAGTTGTCCAGGATGGCGGGCCAGAGCGGAGCGGGCATCCCGTTGGG
This sequence comes from Dehalococcoidia bacterium, assembly GCA_022866185.1. Lineage (GTDB taxonomy): Bacteria > Chloroflexota > Dehalococcoidia > SM23-28-2 > SM23-28-2 > SM23-28-2. Next base: position 9,359 of record JALHUG010000212.1, on the reverse strand, counting down.
CCGGCTCATATAGAGCTGGCTGGCGGTGATGGGCGCGTCCTGTGTGCCGCTGATAGGCCCAGGGTCGCACAATCCATCCAAATTCTGATCGATGCAGGCATCGACTATGGTGTCGCCATCGTTGTCCGGATCGGGGCAGCCGTCGGTGTCATACCCGTCATAGTCCTCAGCCTCGAAGGGGCAGTTGTCGGAGCCTGAGCACACAGGGCCTCCCCCTGGTACTCCGGGGGTGCAGATGCCATCTTCGTCAGGATCCACCTGGGCAACGCTGATGCAGGTGATCGTGTCGTGGAGTTCCGTGGTCTCGCCCGTGTCCTGGCGAGTCAGGAGGGCCGTGACGGTGTGGTCGCCGGACACGGTGCACGTGCGCAGAGTCTCACCGCTGCGCTCGTATGGCGGCTCCGGATCATAGACCTCACCCTCGCCCAGGCTCAGCACGTCGGACGAGTACGGCGTGCAGGCGAACGACGGCTTGTCGCTAACCTGGTTGACAGTAGGGTTGTAGTCACAGACATCGCCGACTCCGTCGCCGTCGCTGTCGAGCTGGTCGGGGTTGCCCTTCACCGGGCAGTTGTCGGCGCAGTTAGGCGGGTTGTTGACGCCATTGCAGTAGTTGGGCGCGTTGTCGCGCGGCCTGCCGTCCTTGACCTTGTCGCCCTCTTCGTCGGAGGTGACGGTGCAGTCGGCGGTGTCAGCCAAGTCGGTAAGCCCGTCCCTGTCGTTGTCGAAGCCGTCGCCGCAGCTGCCAACGCCGCCGGTGTCGTCGTCGGCGTCGGCGACATCATCCCACGAGCCGTCGAAGTCGTTGTCCGGGTTGCCGGTCTGTCCAATGACCAGCCAGCAATTCGCGCACGTCGGGTCGGTGGGAGACAGGTGCCACACCAGGATGTTGATCGGGATGTTCAGAGGCGCACCCGTGGTGCCAACGTAGTGGGCCCACAACTGCGAGCCGACGTACTGATAGCCTTCGACGTAGTTGCGGATGGCATTCAGTTGCACCGGCCACTTGACTTGGGACGCCGCACCGGGGAACAGCGATGCACCTGTGTAGTCCAGCGTACATGCCGGCTCAATGTCGGGCGGCAGGCACGCATCGTACTGTATCGCAGTGCCCGCGAGGCCGTTTGGGTTGTCGTCCCTGGTGCACGGGTAATCAGTCGAAAAGCCCATGATGTGGACCTTCACGCTGAAGACGCTCTGCCCTACGATCAACCCGTTGGTGACGGCGGTGCCGGGGGTGATGTTGATTGCTGCAGGCCACATCGTCTGAATCAGGGACAGCGGCTGCTTGGGCGTGTCGGCCGGAATGGCGTGGGAGGTCAGGGTCTTGCAGGGCAGGCCCAGGATGCAGATGTCATCCACCGGCGGGTTCAGGGTGCCGTCGTCCTCGTCGATGGTTGCCGTGAGGGTCGGCGTGAAGCGCGCCACACACAGCGCAGTGAACGTCGTAGTAGCGGTCGGCGGCGTGGGATCCGAAATGTGGGAGTCCTTGGGGGTCACCGCGTTGTCGAACTTGAACGTGGCCGTCTTCCCTACCCACGAATCGAGGCAGGTGATGGTGAACGTCTCATCCAGCGTGATCTCCGAGCTCACCGGCAGAATGACCTGCTCCTCGTGATAGGCCGGCGTTACGGTGGCGTCGCCCACCAGCACGGCCGCCGTCTTGGCCAGCGTCACATCGGTCGGTCCGTAGGGGCCGTTGTTGTGGAGCACCTTGCGCAGGATGACGGGCGTGTCCGTGCCGACGTTAATGACGGGGAGGTCCGGTATGGTGTCGCCGTTGCTGTCGATCTTCCAGCCGGTCCACACCGCCGAGAAGCTGTTGATCTTGATGTCGCTGACCGCCAGGATAGCAACCGGCACGTTGATCGTGTCCGTGTCGTTGGCGGGGTTGGGGTCAATGTAGCCGGGCTCCAGCAGCTCGACCAGGTTGTCCACCACAAAGGTGTGGGTGCTGGCCTCCGTGCAGTGGATCGTGAAGTCCGTGCTCAGCACCTGGCTCGCGCCGCCTGCCAGGACGCCTGTCCAGGAGTCGCTGGCCGAGGCGCCGCCGTTCACGCTGCAGCCAGCAGGCGCTGTGACCGTGTGGCTGATCCGCGCCTGTACGGGGTCGGTGCTGTTGTTGGTGCCCGTGCTGTCCACGCTCAGCGTCCCATTCTGGCTGACATCCAGTTCGGTGGGCGCGCTGGTGACCTCGGAGACAACGCTCAGGTCCGCATCAGACAGCGGGCAGGGCTGGTTGATGGCCAGAATCCCCGTACCGAGCGTGACCGGGTGAATGAGGCCATCCGACGCGTACGCAGTCAGGGGGTCGGCGTTCAGGCTGAAATTGACCACGCCCGCAGCGCCGATGTCCAGGCCCACTCGGACGAGGGTGCCGGCGCCGGCAGTGCCCGCGTCCGGCGGCGTGAAGTACATCGCTGAGGCATACCAGGGGCTAACCGAATCCGGCCGCGCGTCACTTAGATCTGTCGGCCCGCCTCCGATTGCTGGCATCTTGATCTTGGGGTTGGTGCCAGGAGCAGCGATGTGAACCTTGGTGTTGTCGTAGTTCAGCGACGCGTCGTAGGCGACTGGGGCCTGCGTGTCGCCGGTCACGATAATGTCGATGTTGTAGTCGCTTGTGTCGTCGAAGGAGGAGACGCCGTCCCAGGTGCAGTTCGCGCTGGGGCAGGTCACTTCGTAGCAACGCTCTACCGTTCCCAGGGTGCTGGCGCTGTTGTCCGTTATCTCTGGGTCGATGTCCATGCTGACAGATCCGCCCTGCGACCACGACGGTGGGGAAGGCGTACCCCCGTTGCAGACTGCAGGGATCATCCCTCGGTAGAAGCGGGCGAGGTCGTTCACCGCGGTGACGGCGCCGTCGCCGTTGAGGTCGAGGCGCCTGAGACTCGGGTCCTGGGCTATGGTCCTGCCGATGTTGTCAGCGTAGCTGGTAACGTCTCCAATCACGGTGATCGTGGCGCTGCGGGTGATGTCCAAAGGCCAGGCATCGGACCTGCCGATGACGTTGTTGACGTTGGGACAGCTGTCGAGGGGGTCGGTGCCCAAGTACCACTCAAGGGCATCCGTGAACCCGTCGTTGTCGTCATCGGTATCGCAGGCGTCGCCCTGGGCGTCTCCTGGCGGGTTGACCACGACGTCGGTGTTCTTCTGCTCGGGGTTCCAGACGGTCGGGCAGTTGTCGCCGGCGTCAGGTACGCCGTCCCTGTCGGCGTCGCCGGCGTAGCTGGCGTCGGCGGGGTTACAGCCCAGGGAGCCGTTGTCGGCGGCGTCGACAAGGCCGTCGTTGTCGTTGTCCACGCCGTCATTGCAGCTCTGGGCAACCTTGGCCTGCGGCTGGGCAAAGGCGGTTATGTCGGCGTCTATCACCAGGCTCTCGGGCACCCCGATCACCGGGCAGCCGTCGTTGACCGCAACACCGGCGGTCTGCTCTGCCGCGTCAGGGGCGGGCGTGTCATCGCTTACGGCGTTCGCGCACTGCGCGCCCGCCTCGATGTAGCCTCCCGCCCGCGGGCAGCCGTCGTTGACCCTGGTGTCGGCGTCATCGTCGACGGCGTTGTTGCAGCAGCTAGGGTTAGCGCCACCGGGATCGGGATCGCAGACGCCGCCGACGGTTAGGTCTGCCTCGCTGCCGCTGTTGGTGGGCGAGCCGAGCAGGGCTTCCAGGGCGTCGCAGTACCCGTCGCCGTCGGTGTCCGTCGCGCCGATGCACACCGCATCCCAGGGCATGGCGTGGTAGTAGAGGCCGGTGCCCGGCTGATTGCCCCAGTTGCCGTTGACGGCGGAGTCGGCCTTGTCCATGTAGGGTATGCAGTTGGGGTCGTTGCCGTCGACAGTGCCGTCAGGGCCGTTGTCGATGCCGTCGTTGCAGGTGCCGACGCCGGTGAAGTCCTCGTTGCCGTCATCGTCGCTGTCGTCGCAGGCGTCGCCAATGGCGTCAGAACTGGGTCCCAGGTCGGCGTTCAGGACCATCCAGTCCGAGTCCGAATCGGCCTGGTTGTCCTGGAGCTGGCCGTTGGCCACCAGCGGGCAGTTGTCCTGGCGATTGTTGTAGCCGTCGAGGTCACAGTCGTTCTGCGGTGCCCCAGGGGCACAGTCTACCCCGCCATCAGGGGCTCCGGTGGGCTCGGGGTCGCAGCTGTCGGGCAGGCCGTCGCAGTCCTGGTCGCCCGGGCCAGGAACCACGCAATCTACTCGCGGGTTCCACAGCGGATCGAGCGTGTAGGGACAGGGGTCCATGTCGTTCTCGATGCCATCGCCGTCGGCGCCGCGCTGGCTCTGGCTGTAGGTGCGGGACATGTGGGTGCCCGTGCCCAGAACGCCGGTGAAGGCCGCCGCGTTTCTCTGGACGATGAAGCCAGACTCGTCGGGGTTGGGGTCGCCATCGTCATCGACGGCGTTGTTGCACTCAGCGCCCACCGTCTCGGCCCTCGTGCCCTTTTGGGGGCAGCCGTCGTTGACGTAGGTGTCGCCGTCATCGTCGATGGAGTTGGAGCACTGAGCGCCCGCCTCGGCCGCCGCGCCCGCTATCGGGCAGCCGTCGTTCACCCAGCCCGTCGCCAGGTTGTCCTGCGTCGTGCCGAAGAGGGTGGTGGTGAACTTCACGGGCGTGCAGAAGTCGCTGACGGGGTCAGGCCACCTACCCTGGAACGGGTTATTCTGGGACGGGTCATTCAGGACAGTGAGGAGGACGTAGCCCAGCCCAGAGACCATCTGGGCCTTGATACCGGGGAGCTGCGCGATCTGGCCAGGGTTCAGGACGACAACCTCGATGAGGATGTTCCTGCCGACCACCTGGGTGTGGCCGGCGTAGCGCGCCCGCGGCTGCAAGGGCAGCTTCGGGCCAGCCCCATCCGGGTCGAGCATGTCGTTCAGGAAGTAGGGGTAGCCCTCCAGGTAGTCCGGGAGCTGCGAGTTCCAGCCGGCGAACGGAACGGCGCCGTTGGCTGGAAGCCAGGCCATGTCGACTTCATTGAGGACGTTGCTGGTGTCGACGGTGGCGTTGTACAAGTTGAAGCTTGGCGACACCTGGGCGTCGCACGCCGAATTGAACAAGCCGAGGGTACTATCGCTAGAAAGAGTGCCCATGCCTGCCCCGATGGGGATCTCGCCGCCGGTTGCCAGCTGCCAGTCGACGGGGACGAAGGTGTACATCGAGGAGTCCTCGTAGTTGTAGTCGGGGGCGGGAATGGTGACGTCCAGGGTGCTGTTCGCGACGGCACCCGCTGCGGAGGGGGCCACCGAGTAGCCATTCTGGGGCCTGTAGTCCCCGGCCCCGGTACCACTCGAAGCGAATACCGCCACGCCTAACGCCAGTAGGGCGAAGACGGTGAGCGTAACAAGATGTCTGCCAGCCATGTGACACCTCCTGCTCCGAACAGCGCTTCTCGTGTGGCGAGCCGCCTTCTAGCACCAGATATCCCACCTGCCACCCGCCGGCCGGGCGTCAGGCCTTATGCGTTGCCATTGCGGAAACACTTTCTATGTACACCGCGGCGATAACTTTGTCAACAGGTGCTCTATTGCTGCGGTAAAGATCGTTTCAGAATCTCTGCTGAAATGGCAATAGCTCAAGCAGCGAGGGAAGGCGGGGCGGCTGGCAAAGGGGAGAGCCTACACCCAACCCCTTCTTCCAGGTGCTCAACGAGTGCGGGGTGGAGTTCGTCTGCCTCAAGCAGAACTACGACACGACAACGCCGCAGGGCAGGCTCTTCGTCACCATGATGATGGCCCTGGCGGAGTTCGAGCGGGAGCAGACCTCGGAGCGGAACCGGGAAGCGACGGCGGCGCGGGCGGAGCGGGGACTGTGGAACGGCGGGCGGCTCATCGGCTACGACCTCGACCCGAGCCGGAAGGGAAACCTGATACCGAACCCGGAGGAGGTGGCGCTGGTCAATCTCGCCTTCGACACCTACCTCGCCTGCGGCTCCATAGCGGGGACGGCTACCGCCCTCAACCGCCGCGGCCGCCGGACGAAGGTGACCTGCTGCCAGTGCCTCAGTAGGAACAACCTGCCACTTGGTGCGCATTTGGCGAGCCCTGGTGGCATTGTGGCCCGACCTAGACTCGCCCGCGCCCCCAGGGGCAAACCCGGAACCTCCACCAACGAAGTGACACGAATCCCTTTACGTCTCACGCGGCCGAGAGCTACGCTGGCCTACGCTTGATAAACGCGATAAGCTGGTCTGCGATCTCTTCCCCCTTGTCCTCCTGGAGGAAGTGTCCGGCGTCGCGAATGGTGATGTCCGGCTCGTGGCCGGCAGCCGGGATAAGTGATCGGAAGAAGGCCTCGCCGCCGCGGGTTATCGGGTCAGAGTCGGAGAACATCACCAGCGTGGGCTTTTGCCAGCCACGGAGCACCTCTCGGGCGCGACGGTTCTCTTCCACGCTGGGCATGTCTGAGAAGACAGGCACGAGCGACGGCCAGATCCTCGCCCCTGCCTTGTAACTGATGTCGGGGAAGGGGGCGTCATACGCCGCGACGACTTCGGGCGGTAAGGTGGTGACTGTGGCGCCCTGCATGATTTGACCTACCGGGAGGTCTTCCACTGTGCGCGAATACCGTCGCCAGCGGAGGAAGGCGTTCTCCGTATCCTCGGTGCCTTCGGGCGGAGTCGGACCCATGTCGCCGGCTGGCAGCCCCGTATTCATAATGACCAGCCGTGCCACGCGCTCCGGATGCTCGGCAGCGACGCGCAGGCCGATGAGGCCGCCCCAGTCCTGCATGACCAGCGTTAGTCCTTGAAGGTCCAGTTTCTGGATGAATGTCCAGAGGGTATCGACGTGCATCTGATAAGAGTACGCTTCAAGCTCGCGATACTTGTCTGAGCGGCCGAAGCCGATGAAGTCTAGCGCGACAGCGCGACAGCCGGCAGCGACCAGCGGCGGGATCATTTTGCGATAGAGGTAGGCCCAAGATGGTTCGCCGTGCAGCAGCAGCATCGTCTCGCCGGCACCTTCGTCCACGTAGTGCACGCGCGCCCCGCCGATCTCGACGTAGTGGGGCTCGAAGCTATATCCGGACAGGTTCTGGAAACGTTCTTCGGGAGTACGCAACAGCTCCATTTTGTCCTCCTGACCTCTATTCAGTTGTACAAAGCGTCCTCGAAGTTGGGGTCGATGCCCAGTGCCAGGCCGTAGCCGTTCTCGGCGGCGTAGAGGCGGCTCGCGGCCTGGTCGATGGTGCTTCCTATGTGCAACTGCCCTTCAGAGTTCCGCAATACGTAGACGCAGAGCAAGGGAGCCTCTTGACTTGTGAGGAATAGATTGGCTCCCCGGGCAGGATTCGAACCTACAACCTAGCGGTTAACAGCCGCCCGCTCTACCATTGAGCTACCGGGGAGCGCTCCCTGACACAAACCCCTGGCTGCCGAGCCAGGATTCGAACCTGGACTAAGGGATCCAAAGTCCCTTGTGCTACCTTTACACCACTCGGCAGAGAACAAGCTAGAAAACAAGGCGGGAAGCCAGCCTTCCCGCCCCAAGCCCGCTTTCCGCCTGCTGGTGCCGAAGGCCGGACTCGAACCGGCACGGGAGTTGCCCCCCAACAGTTTTTGAGACTGTCGCGTCTACCGATTCCGCCACTTCGGCTTGAGGCGAAAGCCCATCGCTTCCCTGAACTCTCGCCACCGTACACTAATTATAGCCAACTTCTCAGCGATTGCAACACGCGCTCCCTGCCTGCTTCCCAGGTGCTTGCCAGGGGTGGCAATCTCGTGGTATCATGGCAAAAACAAGTGAAGGTTCGCTGTTGAGCCTTTAAGTCGGTCCCGCGAGGCCGACAAGGAGAAACAGTGACGATACACAAGGCCCATATCGACAGCCTGAGCTGGATGCTCAAGCCCTCTTGTCGGCGAGCCGGCGGGAGGGTTTTTTGCTATCGTCTGCGCTCATGCCTGAGCACGTGATCCTGTCGCCCGAGGACATTCGACGGTCCTTGAGCCGCATTGCCCACGAGATCGTCGAGAACAACCCCACCCTCGATGACCTGGTGCTGGTGGGCATGCGTACCCGTGGCGTGCCCCTGGCCGCTCGCCTGGCCCAACGCATCGCCGAGTTCGAGGGACGGGAGGTGCCCGTAGGGGCGCTGGATATCGGCCTCTACCGCGACGACATCTCCTACCTCGACCTGAAGCCTCAGTTGAAGCCCACGGAGATACCCACCGACATAGCCGGCAGGCGGGTGGTTCTGGTGGACGATGTCCTGTTCACCGGTCGCAGCATTCGCGCTGCCCTCGACGCCCTCATCGACTTCGGACGCCCCCAGCAGATCCAGCTAGCGGTGCTGGTGGACCGCGGCCATCGGGAGCTGCCCATCCGCGCCGATTACGTAGGGAAGAACATCCCCACCGCGCGCCAGGAGGACGTCCGGGTGTTCCTGGACGAGACCGACGGCCGCGATGCGGTGGTAGTGCTATCGACGGAGCCTTAGCCATGGTGCAACGAGCAACGCGAGGAAAGGCAGCGGAAGAGGCGCGCCCGCCGGAAGGCGTGGAGATCCCGACTTGGGAACGTCGTCACGTTCTCGACCTGGACGACTTCAGCCGGCGGGAGATGGAGCAGGTCATAGAGACGGCCGACGCCATGAAGGAGGTGCTGGGACGCGAGATAAGGCGGGTTCCCACTCTTCGGGGAACCATCGTCGCCACGCTGTTCTACGAGACCAGCACCCGCACCCGCTCCTCTTTCGAGCTGGCGGCCAAGGCCCTGGGGGCCGATGTCGTAAGCGTGGCGGCGGGCGCCAGCAGCGTGCAGAAGGGCGAGTCCCTCGTCGATAGCGCGCGCACCCTCCAGGCCATCGGCGCGGACATCCTGGTGATGCGTCATCGCCACTCGGGCGCGCCGTATCTGGTGGCCGGCCATGTCGACATAAGTGTCATCAACGCCGGCGACGGCTGGCATGCCCATCCCACCCAGGCCCTCCTGGATGCCTACACAATCCAGCAGCATCTGGGCGACCTAAGGGGCAAGAAGGTGGTTATCGTTGGCGATATCCTCCACAGCCGCGTCGCTCGCTCCAACATCTGGGGCCTGACCACCATGGGCGCGCAGGTGGCGCTCTGTGGGCCGCCCACCCTCCTGCCCTGCGGCCTCCGCTCTGCCCATCGGGGCAACGAGGGCCACGCCCTGCCGCCGGTGGAGGTGGATACGAACCTCGACCGGGTCATCGAGGGGGCGGACGTGGTGATGGCGCTGCGCCTGCAACTGGAGCGCCAGCAGGCGGGCCTCCTGCCCAGCCTGCGGGAGTACGTCCGGCTGTATCAGGTGGATGAGGAGCGCCTGGCGCGGGCCAAGCCCAGCGTGCTGGTCATGCACCCGGGCCCCATCAACGAAGGCATCGAGCTATCGCCAGCGGT